>DASPSB010000382.1:0-8057 GCA_035624135.1 Candidatus Acidiferrales bacterium
TCCCGACGACGCCCGCAAGCGCAACCTGCGCGACAACGATTGGGTGCGCATCCACAACGACATCGGCCACTGCATCTGCCGCGTGCAGATCCTGCCGGGAGAAAAACCCGGCCGCGTGACCATGTACCACGGCTGGGAGAAGTACCTCGGCTTCCAGCAGGGCGGGTGGCAGTCGCTCACCTACATCAAAATCAAGCCCACGCAGCTCATCGGCAAGTACGGCCACGTGAATTTCCGTCTCAACTATTGGGGCCCCACGGGCAACAACCGCGACATCAAAGTGGAAGTCGAGAAGTACACCGGGCCCCTCGTGCACGGCGCGCCCGCAAAGGCGTAGGGGGCACAAATGTCACTCCACCAATACGCCATGGTGATGGACCTCAACAAATGCCTGGGCTGCCAGACCTGCACCATCGCCTGCAAAAAGCTCTGGACCGACCGCGATGGCACGCAGCACATGTACTGGAACAACGTGGAGACGCGTCCCGGCATGGGCTACCCGCGGCAGTGGGACCAGATCGGCGGCGGATGGAAAGATGGCCACTTGCAGCCGAGCCGCCAGCCCACCCTCGACGACTACGGCGCCCCTTGGGAGTTTGATTACGAACAGAGGTTGCTTGAAGGAAAGGGCAAGCCGGTCATGCCTTCGCCCGATGCGACGTCCGGCCCCAACTGGGATGAAGACGTCGGCGCCATGAATGGAGACGACAACTTCTATTTCTATCTCCCGCGGATTTGCAACCACTGCACGAACCCCGCATGCCTGGCCGCCTGCCCGCGCCAGGCCATCTACAAGCGCAACGAAGACGGCATTGTGGTGCTCGACCAGGAGCGCTGCGAGGGCTATCGCTACTGCATTGCGGCGTGCCCGTACAAGAAAATCTACTTCAATGAGATCACGGGAAAGTCCGAGAAATGCATTTTCTGCTATCCACGCCTGGAAAAGGGCGAAGTGAACGCCTGTGCGGCCCAGTGCCCGGGCCGCCTTCGTTTCGTCGGATTGTTGGATGATCCGAGCTCTGCTGTCCATAAGCTGGTTCACGTTTACAAGGTGGCCCTCCCGCTCTTCCCTGAGAAGGGCACGGGGCCGAACGTCTTCTACGTCCCGCCGTTCAATCCGCCCAAGCGCACCAACTATGGGAAGAGCATTCTCGAAGACCCGCGTCTTCCCCTCGATTACCTGCTCTATCTCTTCGGTCCGGAAGTCAAAGAGATCATCGTCCGTCTCGAAGCGGAACTCGTGCGCGCTCAAAACGGCAGTTCCAGCGAACTGCTGCAGCTCCTGATTGGGCGCGATGCCGAGACTCGCTATCAAGTCAGGCCGCAACTGGTGCAAATCCAGGCAAGGATGGGATGAATGCCATGAGATTACCCCTCAAGATTGTCGCGTTGATCTCTTCAAGCACTCTTGCGGCCGTGTGCGTGGGCGGTGCCGCTCATGCGCAGCAAAAAGCCGTCAAAGCCGCGGCCACAGACTCCGCCGGCCTGACCTTGCGTCTCGCGGCCGTCTCATCGCGAGCCGACGCCCTGCTCGACCCTATGGCCGAGGATTGGATCAAGATTCCGCCGCAGCGCATCGCGCTGAACCGTACCCCGCGGCTCTACGACACGGAAGCGCCCTCCGAGCTGGAAATTGCCTTCGTAGACGTGCGCTTGGCTCGCGCCGAAGGAAAGCTGCTCGTGAACATGACCTGGCACGACCCCACGCGCGACGCCGCGGAAATCGCCAAGCTGCCCGCGGCCCCCACGGAGGGCCGCCCGCACAAGGAGCTCACCGAGGCCACCGACCGTTTCTCAGATGCCGCCGCTGTCATGCATCCCGCCCATCCTCCCGTGAATGGTCAGTGGCCCTCTCTGCAGATGGGAGAAGCCGACAATCCCGTTTCTATTTATTTCTGGAGTGCTTCGCGCGGCGCGGCCCGCATGGAAGCGGAAGGCCGCGGCACCACAAAGCGCACCGGCGAAGTGTTTCCATCTCGCAGCGAGTACCGCGATCAAGCCTGGCACGTCACCCTGGAGCTGCAGGACGTTCCCGCGGGATTTCCGCTGGCCTTCGCTGTCTGGAATGGCAGCCAGCAGGATCGCGACGGCCGCAAATACTTCACCACCTGGCTGAAGCTGGAGTAAGCAGATGAATGCTTCCCTTCAAGCTCGCGGTCGCAACGCAATCGCCGGGCCGCAACCTGGCCTTGACCTGTACCGCCTGTTCGCTGCCTGCTTTAGTCAACCGTCGCCGGAGCGATTTGCCTGGCTTTCGGCAAGGGAATTCCGGGGGTTGCTCAGAGAATTGGCGCGCGAGCTCCGCGTCGAAGGTGCAGCGCCGCGCACCGATCATTTCCCGAATTACACAGCCTATGAAGCCGCCTATATCGCGCTCTTTGAAGTGGGCGTGCCGCAGCCGCCCGTTCCCCTGCTGGAGTCCGCGCACACATCTCGCGCCGTTCCGCAGGAAATCGTTCTTGAATGTGTGAATTTTTACGACCTGCTCGGCCTTCGTCCTTCAGGCTCGGCGTTCCCGGCTGATCATTTGATAACGCAGCTGGAATTCCTGGCCGCGGTTCGCTATCTAAGGGAAAGGAAATCAGACCCGGAAGAAGCCGCGGCTCTTGACCGGCTGGAAGCGGACTTTCTGCAGCGCCATCTGATGAGCTGGCTGCCCGCGGCCATTAAAAAGCTCTCTGGAATCAACCCGCCCGTGTTCTTGCGCCTGCTCAACCTGCTCTGTTCTCTCGCCAAACAGCAACTTGCTCTACTGGCTCCGCCGCAGACATTGGCTCGAGTGAGTCAAAAAAGCAGCTGGACCAACTCTTAGGCTGATGGGGCCACAATTGCGGCATTTCAAGAGACTGCCCGCAACTCTCACTACATTTAACTGTCGGAGGAGAGCCCTGATTCGACTAATTCACTGAAAACACGAGAAGTGCTGGCCCACGTTTGGGCCTGAGGACAGGGAATTATGTTTTCGTCGCCCGGCCCAGCGGATCCCGCGTGGACGCTCATCAATAGATTTTCCCAGCGTTCGTCCGGCGGAAATCTTGAAAGAGTGTGCGGCATTCTTCGGCTAACAGGCCGCCCTCGACCAGCATGGCGCTGCCACCCATCGTCGCCAATTCCCGGGCGGAAACGCGCAGCTCGGAAAAACCAGCGGCGGCTGCGTCGCCTATTTCGGAGCCATAAACTATCCGGCGAATTTTTGCCCAGTGGATGGCCGTAAGGCACATAGGGCAAGGCTCGCACGTGGAATAGAGAACGCAACCGGTAAGATCAATCGTGCGGAGCGCGCTGCTCGCGGCACGGATACAATTGACCTCAGCGTGCGCCGTGGGATCGGTATCGCGCCACACCGTATTGTGCGCCGCGGCAATCACCGCCCCCTCGCGGACGACCACGCAGCCGAACGGAGATTGGCCGGCCGCCATCCCTTCGCGCGCCGCTGCGATAGCCCGGCGAAGAAAATCGGCGTCGGTCACTCGGTCCGCTCCCGGGAATTCTGGCCGGACCGTTCTTCTGCCGTGTCTGCACCATCGGTCGTGGCAAGCCCTATGGAAGCGTCTGCCGAGTGCCATCGCCGGACCTCGCTTCGGTCCGGGGTCGCCGCAAGCAGCTCTGCAATCGTCGCCCGCAGAGTAGGGTGTCGCAAACTCTGAGCAACCTCCCGCAGCGGCATGAGCACAAACCGGCGTTCAGCGATGCGCGGATGCGGGATTTCGAGGTCGGCCATGCTGACCACCGTCGCGCCATAGAAAAGGATGTCAATATCCACGATACGCGGACCGTTGTGCACCACCCGCCGGCGGCCCATCTCGCGCTCCACCCGCTGGGTGGCGCGAAGCAGTTGCCGCGGCATCAGCTCGGTGACCGCTTCGACGACGCAGTTCAAGAACCAGTTTTGCGGGCCGAAACCGAGCGGTTCGGTGGCGTACAGCGACGAACGCTTTACCGTCTGCACGCCTGCGCCGGCGAGACCAGCGATCGCCTGCTCGAGATTCGCGGCTCGATCTCCAAGGTTTGAACCCAGTCCGAGATAGATCGTGCGTTTCATGGCGCGATAAGCAGCTCCCGAACTCAGAACAGATTCGGCTGCCGGCTGCCGGGCTCGAGGCCGAAATGTTTGTAGGCCAGCGCTGTGGCCACGCGGCCGCGCGGCGTGCGGTCGAGCATGCCGAGCTGCATCAGGTAGGGCTCGCAGATTTCCTCGATCGCGTCCTCCTCCTCGCTGAGCGTGGCGGCAAGAGTGCCCAGCCCGACTGGTCCTCCCGAATATTTATCGATGAGGGCCCGCAGCAGGCTGCGATCCACTTCATCCAGGCCCCGCTCGTCCACGCCGAGCAGGCCGAGGGATTCGCGCGCAACTTCGAGCGAGATATGTCCTTTGGCGCGCACCTGAGCGAAATCGCGTACGCGCCTCAGAAGCCGGTTCGCAACGCGCGGCGTGCCGCGGCTGCGGCGTGCCACTTCGCGAGCGCCCGCCTCGTCGATGCCGATTTCCAGGATCTTCGCAGAGCGCAGCACGATGCGAAGCAGTTCCTCCGGTGTATAGAAATCGAGGCGGTGAACGATGCCAAATCGCGAGCGCAGCGGTGCGGTAAGCAGTCCGGCGCGCGTGGTCGCGCCGATCAGCGTGAAGCGGTTCAGCCGGTACGGATGAATTCGCGCTCCAGGGCCCTGGCCGATCACCAGATCGATTTGAAAATCCTCCATCGCGGGATAAAGGATCTCTTCAATCTCCGGAAACAGGCGATGGATCTCGTCCAGGAAGAGCATCTCCGTGGCCTCGAGCGCGGTGAGCACTGCGGTGAGATCGCCTTTGCGTTCGAGCAGAGGCCCCGAGCTGGTCTTGATGGAGACGCCCATCTCGTTGGCGAGGATTTGCGCGAGGGTGGTTTTGCCGAGGCCCGGCGGGCCATACAGCAGGACGTGGTCGAGCGCTTCGCCGCGGCTCTTGGCGGCTTCGATCGTGATGGAGAGCAGCTCCTTCACGCGCGACTGCCCGACGAAATCCGCCAGCCGCTTTGGCCGCACGCTGGCTTCAAGCCGCGCCTCTTCCGCCGAGAGCGCGCCGGAAACGATTCGCTGTGTGGACTTAGCCATGCGCAGGGTTTGCGGTATCGATTCTACTTCAACTCAAAGATTCCAAGGCTGCGCTCCGACTGGATGAGCGGCTCCAAGCGGCGGTCGAGCGCCGAGTACTCCGCCGCGTGCGATCGCCGGAATTGCTCGTATTCCAGTTGCGAGTCCCAGCGATCGCAGGTGATGTACCGGTTGCCCTCGCCGGCAAGCAAAGTGGTGCCGCGGTAGGAGGCGCTGGCGCGGAAAAACCGCGCCCATGTGCCCGCGGAACCGTAGTGGCGTTCGAATTCTTCCTTCTTCTCGTCCGCCACAACGAATTCCCACAGTATCTCGATCACTTTAGGCGGCCCGGTGCGGCGGCTATTCTCCCGCGGCGCGACGCGCGGACGTGGAGGATGCGGGACTCAACTGCTGCAGCGCCGCGCGAAGCGCGGCGTCAAATGCCGCCGGCATTCCGTCGCGCCGCAGCTTCTCCACGGTGCGGTCCACTTCTCGCCGGTCGTAATTCAGATTCAACAGCGCGGAATGCAGGTCCTCTTCGAGCTGCGAGCGAGCCACGCGCGGCTCCGCAGCGGCGGACTCGGCGGCAGCCAGCTTGTCTTTCAGTTCGACGATGACGCGCTCCGCGGTTTTGCGCCCGACGCCGTTGATGCGCGTGAGCGCGGCGGCATCGCCACGGCGCACCGCGGGGATAATCTCGTCGACGCTCATGCCGGAGAGAATTCTCAGCGCAAGGGCAGGTCCCACACCGCTGACGGAGAGGAGCAACTCGAACAGGTGCTTCTCGCGCGCGGTGAGAAAGCCGAAGAGGGCGATCTGGTCCTCGCGCACGTGTGTATAGATCAGCAGCGTCACTTCGGCATGCAACGCGCCAACCGCCGCAAAGGTGGAAAGGGGAATGTGGACGTCGTAGCCTACGCCGCCCGCGTCTATGATCAATTGGCCGGGCCGTTTTTCGACCAGAGTGCCGCGCAAAAGGGCGATCATTTCTTCACGAGTATTGGGGAGGCCATCGTTCAGTGTCAACGCGCATGCGGCCTGATGCCACGCGTGCCATTTGCGGACACATGTCCGCTGTGTTTCACGCGTCCCGGAATCGGACAGATGACATTTTGGCTGCAAAGTTTACGCATATTTTATTCGTTACCACGAAACAAAAATGCGTCCCGCACCGTCCTAGAAAATGCAGACTCCGAGCGACGCGAGGTTAAGCGGTTCTCCCCGGTAACCGCAAACGGCATCGCGGGAGGCTGAATCCAGAACGAGAAAGAAGGAGGACGGTATGGGTGTCTCTCGACGCAACATTCTCGCAGTATCTGTCGCTTTGCTGGCCGCTCTGGCGCTGGCCATTCCGGTACTCGCCAGGCCGGACCGCGCAGAAATCGTTCTCTCGCGAACCTGTCATGTGGGGAGTTCATCCCTCCCGGCGGGCACGTATCAATTGGTGTTCGACGGCAACAAGGTGTCGTTCCTTCGCGACAGCAAGGTGATTGCTGAAGCCACCGGGGAATGGAAGAGGGCGGACCGGAAAGTGGAAGAAACGGCGGTCCGTTACGAGGACAGCGGCCGGATCGTAGAGATTCGTCTGCACGGCCGCGACTCCTATTTCGCACTTCCGTAATTCCATCTGAGCCATGCGCAGGGGCACGACACGGGGAGACGATCGAACCGAGAGTGCCCCTGCGGCAGATCATGAAGCGCCTACTGGCTCGTAGCGGCCAGTGAGATAACTTCTCGCTACGTGCGAGACGAAGCGATAGACCATCTCTTCGCGCTCGGAGAGCGGACCCTGGCGGTAGCCCGCCGAGTTTGCGCCGCGCTGTACCGACTCGCAGGCGCGCCAGTCCTGGCGGTTGGTCATATCCCAAAATTCCACCGCGTATGCCGGGGAAAAGCCGTCGCGCGTGATCTCCCCGGGAGGAAACAGCCAGTTGCATTCCACGCGCGTGCGATCCGGCGCGAGCGGCTCGAGCCGGTGCGTGAGCACGTAATCCGGATGCGGGCTGATCAGCAGGTTGGGGAACAGGCCGTAATAATAGACCAGCCTGCGCTGTTCGGCGCTGAGTCCCGGCAAGTACGCGCCGTGGCGAACGCCGTCGAGCGACATGGTCTGCGCGTGCTCAGCCAGCTCCATTGAACCGCCGATCCAGGCTCCGTTTGGAGGCGGATTCAATCCGCTGTCGGGCGGGCTCACGCGGCAGAGTTGCGGATGGATCTGCGGGCAGTGGTAGCACTCGTGATAATTCTCGGTGATGATTTTCCAGTTGGCGGCAACCTCGTAGCTGGAATGGGCGCCGATGCGCAACTCGCCAGGCGCGTGTGCGGCGAGCAGGCCGGTCAGATCACCGGTCCAAGCGTCGAGCGGCGGCGCCTGGCCATCGGCATTCACGAACACCCAGCCATGCCAGCTCTCCACGCGCACGGGTACGAGACCCGTTCCCGCAGGGTCGAAGCAGGCCACATCGCCGAATCGCGCGGCAGTTTTCAGCCGGCCATCGAGCTCATAGACCCAGCCGTGATAGGGGCAGCGGATGGCGCGCGCGTTGGCGCAGGCGCCGGGTTCGAGCAGTTCGTGGGCGCGGTGGCGGCAGACGTTGAAAAAGGCGTGCAGGCGGCCCTCGGAATCGCGGGAAAGCAGAATTCCTTCGCGGCCGAGCCTCACGGCGCGATAGTCGCCCGGACGCAGTCCCTCTTCTTCGCGGCCAAGGCAGACCCAGCCGCGTTCAAAGAAGTGCTCCATTTCCCAGGCGAACACGCCCGCCGAGCGATACGCCTCGCCGGGCAGCGTGAAGCTATTGCCGAAGTCCGCGGTCGAGCGAGCAACCTCCTCCGGAGCGATGGGCGCGGGATTTGAGATTGTCGTAGCCATAAGCAATCAATCTTACTGGGACGCCGGACGAGCCACAATGCGACGCCGCATTAGCCGCCCCGCTGTGCGAGCAGCGCGATCACCTCCTTGTGATTCTTGGTCCGGGCGAGATCGGCAG
>DASPSB010000403.1:0-11009 GCA_035624135.1 Candidatus Acidiferrales bacterium
TGGCGCGCTACCTGCAGGTATTCACACCGGAATTTGTGGCGCGATACCCGAATCGGATGATCAACATCCACGATTCGTTTCTGCCGGCGTTTGTGGGCGCGGGACCTTATAAGCAGGCGTACGAGCGTGGGGTGAAACTGATTGGAGCGACGAGCCATTACGTGACGGAGCGGCTAGACGACGGGCCGATCATCGAGCAGGACGTAATGCGCGTCAGCCATCGGGACACGGTCGAAGATTTGAAGCGCAAGGGGCGCGATCTGGAACGCGTAGTGCTGGCGCGCGCGGTGCGCCTGCACCTCGAGCACCGCGTGCTCGCCTACGGCCGCCGGACTTACGTGTTCGACTGATCCAGGGGCAGGTCGCCGATTGCGGCGGGAGAGGAAATCGCCATCAGCATAACGGACCTTCGTGTGCCGAAGACGGGAGGGATGAACACAAGCAAAGTCAGCGTGGTGCGCTGGTTGAAGCGCGAGGGCGACCGAATTGAGAAGGGCGAGCCGGTGGTCGAGCTGGAAACGGAAAAAGTGAGTTACGAACTGGATTCGCCCGTGGAGGGAGTGCTTCTGAAAATTCTGGCGCAGGAAACGGCGGAAGTGCCGATCGGTGATGTCATTTGCCGAATCGGCGTCCCGGGCGACGCCGCGCGATGACGCGAAGAAGGGAGGGACCCGATGACTAGAGCCGGATCGCCGACCAGCGAGCGGCTGGTCTGGATGTACACGCAGATGGTGCGCATCCGGGAGTTCGAGGAGCGCGTGAAGCGCACCTTTACCGAACATCCCGGAGTGATGAGGGGGCACGCGCACCTGGGCGACGGCGCGGAAGGTGCAATCGTAGGGGCACTGGCCACGCGCTCCGAGCACGACCTGGTGATGCCCAGCTACCGCTGTCACGGCTACCCGCTGGTCCTAGGAACGCCGGCAAGAAACCTGATGGCGGAGATTTACGGGCGCAAAGACGGCGTGTGCGGAGGATTTGGCGGCTCGATGCATCTGGCGGATCCGGCGCGACATTTTCCCGGCACTTCCGGAATTATCGCGCAGAGCATTGCACACGCGACGGGCGCGGGCCTGACCGCGCAAGTGAAGAAGACCGGCCAGGTGGTTTACTGCTTCTTCGGCGACGGAGCGACGAAGCAGGGCGGGTTCTACGAATCGTTGAACCTGGCGGCGGTCTGGAGGCTGCCGGTGGTGTATGTGCTCGAAAACAACCAGTACCAGGCCTATACGCGCGTGAGCCTGGAAGACGCCAACGAAATGGCCGGCGATCCGCTGTCGCAAAAAGCGCAGGCATTCAGCATCCCGGGCAAAACGGTGGACGGTACGGAGGTGCTCGAGGTTTTTGAGGCCGTGGGCCGGGCTGCCGAGCGGGCGCGCGCGGGAAAGGGACCCAGCCTGGTGGAGGCGAAGTTCTACAGGCTGAGCGCGCACGGCAACGCCATCACGGTGCCGCCGGTGCCGACACAATTTCCGGAGCACGAAGCAGTCGAGGTGTACGGCAATAAGGCGGAATACGCGGAGTGGAAGTTGAAGGACCCCATCGCGAAATTCCGCGCGCGGCTCACGGCCAAAGGCACGCTAAGGGAGGCAGCGGCGAAGCAGATTGATGATCGCGCGTCCACGGAGATGGAAGATGCGGTGCAATTCTCGCTGGCGAGCCCGCTGCCAACTGCAGAAGACGCGGTGAAGTACGTTTATGCATAGCATATAAAGACGACATTCGAAAACCGGAATTCGATTCGGGGAAGAAAAGGCATGGAGAGTAGCAGGAGGGCGGGATGGCACGGGAGATGATGTTCGCGGAAGCGATGGCAGCGGCCATCATGGAAGAAATGCACCGCGATCCCGACGTGGTTTTTTACGGCCAGAACATGGCCATGACGGAGCGCGACCCGTTTCTGAAGCGGTTCGGGAAGGAGCGCGTGCGCATTACACCCATTTCTGAGACGGCGGAGATCGGCGCGGGAATCGGCGCGGCAATGACGGGGTTGCGGCCCATCGTCGAACTGTACATGAACGAGTTCATGCTCGTGGCCTTCAATCAGGTGATCAACGAAGCGCCGCGGCTGCGCTACATGTCCGGCGGGCAGGTGAAGGTGCCGCTGGTGCTGAAGGCGGGATTCGGATTCGCAGCGGGATGGGCTGGGCAGCACTCCAATTGCCTCTATCACACGATGATGGGAATTCCGGGACTTAAAGTGGCGATGCCTTCGACTCCCGCGGACGCAAAAGGGCTGCTGACTGCGGCGATTCGTGACGACAATCCTGTCGTCTATCTGCACCATTACATGTTGATGCTGGATAAAGGTGAAGTGCCCGAGGGTGATTACGTTGTGCCGTTCGGTTTGGCGGACATCAAACGGGCGGGGACTGACGTGACGATCGTGGCCACGGCGTGGATGGTAAAAAAATCGCTAGCGGCGGCGGAAGAGCTGGCGAATGAAGGAATCAGCGCGGAAGTGGTGGACCCGCGAACGCTCGCGCCACTGGATGTGAAGACAATCGTAGAGTCTGTGAAAAAAACCGGACGGCTGGTCCTGGTGGATCAGGCGCCGAGGCAATCCTCGGCAGCGGCGGTAATCGCTGGAGAAGTGGCAGAACATGGATTCGAATACTTGAAAGCGCCAGTGCGGATGGTGACCGCGCTGGACACACCCATTCCTTACAGTGAGCCGCTCGAACGTTACGTGCTGCCGGATGAAGAGAAGATCATGCGGGCGGTGCGCTCCGTGGTGTCGAGGCAAAGTGCAGGGGCGTGACGGGGTTTGGCGCTACTTTTTGGGGGCACGACCTGCCCAAGCCAGGCATGTCGTGCCGGGCAGAGGCGCCAGGGCCGCCAACTACTTCTTCTTTGTACCAGGTCGGACAGTGGCGGCTGCTTTCGACTGCGCGAGACTCTGGTTGGCGCGGAAAATCACGAAGGCGCGGGCCGCGGCTGCGTCGTCGCGCGAGAGTTCCTTAGCGAACGAGACCATACCATTGCTCGACAGCGAGCCACCCATTACGATGTTGAACCACGAGTCATCATTGAGAGAGCTCGAATAGCGCAGGTCGGGCAGGATCCCGCCGCTCACAGCGGCATCGCCGTGGCAGCCTGAGCAGTAGGTTTGGAAAATTCGCTCACCTTTGGCGACAGTGGCGGGGCCGGCCATTGACGGAGGCGGGTTCAGCACTGGTGGCGAAATATCGACTGGCGGCGGTAGCGAAGCCTTTCCGCCAATTTTGAAGGCGAGCATGCGGCCGATGTTCCCGAGGGGCTTAGGCCGCAGTGCGATCTCACCGGGAGCCAGCGGAAACACGCCGCCCCAGCCCACGAGGATGGCCACGTACTGCTCGCCTTTGACCGTGTAGGTGATGGGCGCGGCAACGACGCCAGCCTGCACGAAATAGGACCACAATTTCTCTCCGTTCGTGGCACGCAGGGCCTCGAAGTTTCCGTCGCCGGTGCCTTCAAAGACGAGGCCACCGGCGGTGGAAAGGACGCCGCCGTTCCACGCAGTGGTGCGCGGGGCCTCCCAGACCTGTTTCTGGGCCACCGGATCCCAGGCGACGAGACGGCCCTTGACACTCGAAATGATGGCTTTCTTGATGTTCGGATCCTGCGGCAATTCGGCGGCTACCACATCGATTCCGTAGTTGGGTGAGAGCGTGTTCTTTTGGAAATGCTCTGGAGACTTATAGAGAAACCCGGCGTCGTGCACAGAGAAGTACACGAAGCCGGTCTGCGGGTCGAAGGACATGGGCTGCCAACTGTGCGCGCCGAGCGGGCCGGGCACCACGGGCGCGGGCTTCGGTCCGGGGTATCTGGCGATGGCTGTCTCGATGGGCCGTCCTGTCTTCATGTCCACGCTGGTGGCCCAATTGATGAACGTGTACGGCTTTGCGGAGAGCAGTTCGCCGTTGGTGCGGTCAATGACGTAGAAGAAACCATTCTTCGGCGCGTGCAGAAGGACCTTTCGCTGCTTGCCGTCAAAAGAGATGTCGGCCACGATGATGTGCTGCGTGGAGGTGTAGTCCCACATATCGCCGGGAGTTTCCTGGTAATACCACACCATCTCGCCGGTATCGGGCCTGAGCGCCACAATCGAGCCGAGATAAAGATTGTCGCCGCCGCGCGGGCTGCGAATGCGCTCGTTCCACGGGCCGCCATTGCCCGTGCCCACGTAAAGAATGTCGAGATCGGGATCGTAGGCCATGGAATCCCACACCGTCCCGCCGCCGCCCAGCTTCCACCACTCACCCGTCCAGGTTTTCGCGGCCTTTTCAAGAGCTGGATTTTCGAAGGGCTTCGAGGGATCACCGGGAATGGTGTAGAAACGCCAGACCATTTTTCCGGCTTCGGCGTCGTAAGCGGAGATGTAGCCGCGTACGCTCATTTCCGCGCCGCCATTGCCGATCAGCACTTTGCCTTTGACGACGCGCGGAGCGCCGGTAATCGTGTAGCGATAGGCGGGATCAATGGTCAGCGTGGTCCACACCGGCTTGCCGGTCGCGGCATCGAGTGCGATCAGGCGGCCGTCGAGCGTGCCCACGAAAACTTTCCCGTTCCAGGCCGCGAGGCCGCGGTTCACCACGTCGCAACAGGCGTTCACGGCCCACTCCGGCGGCACCTTGGGGTCGTAAGTCCACACGCGCGCGCCGCTTGCGGCGTCCAGCGCCACCACTTTGCTCCAGGCCGTGGTGAAGTACATCACGCCGTCGATTACCAGCGGAGTCGCCTCCTGGCCGCGGCGCGTGTCGAGATCGTACGTCCAGGCGAGCGCAAGCTGTCCCACGTTTTGCGTGTTTAGGTCCGCCAATGGACTGAAGCGCTGCTCGCCGTACGTGCGCCCAGTGGTCATCCAGTTTCCAGGTTCGGCATCGGCATGCAAGATGCGCGCGGCGTCCACGGCTGCAGGCTTGGCGGGCGGCTGTTTTTCCTCGCTGGGCCCGCTGCGGCTGCAACCCGCACACACAATCAGGGCGAGGATCATTCCAATTCCATCTTTTCTCGTCAGGTGCATAGGCTCTCCACTATACCTTTCGGATGTTCAGGCCCTGCCGGCCTCCCGCAAACGCCTGTAGCGCAGGCCGACTCGGGCCTGGATGGGTGGCCCGAGCATGGGAGTAGGGGTCAGCTCTACGTAATAGCGCTGGTCAAACAGGTTTTCAAATGCTGCAAACGCCTCGACGCCGCGGCCCAGCGAATGCGCTACCAGCAAATCGAGCGCAAAATAGCGGGGCAACAGAAACTGATTGCGGGAGTCATCGAACTGGCGGCCCACAAAACGGCCCTCGACGCTCAGGACAAAGCTGGAGGGATGCCAGTAGCGGGCCTGGACCGTGAATTGATTGCGTGGCACCTCGGGTACATCGAGCCCCACCAGTGCCGTATTGGCCGGAAAGCTCACCACGGTCGCGGCAACGTACTGATATCCGCCCGAAATCTCCAGGCGTTTATTCAACCGGCTCTCCGCGTCAAGCTCGAAGCCACGAGAGCGAGTGCGGCCGAGATTTTCCCGCTGCTCGGTGATCAACGTGGGTGTCGTTGTGAGCGTGACACTCTCGATCGGGTCGGTCACGTCGTTCCAGAAAAAATTGCCGCGCAGGGTGAGCTTTTCGCTGAATGTCCGCACGCTCGCGCCCGCCTCCGCGCCGGTCAGCCGTTCTGGATTCAGCTTGGCATTCGCTTCTGTGAGCACATTGCCCATGCGGAACGAACGGAAGAGTTCGTTCAGCGTAGGGCTGCGAAATGAACGATATCCCGAAGCGGTCAGG
This sequence comes from Candidatus Acidiferrales bacterium, assembly GCA_035624135.1. Lineage (GTDB taxonomy): Bacteria > Acidobacteriota > Terriglobia > Acidiferrales > UBA7541 > JOPF136. The sequence continues at coordinate 5,760 of DASPSB010000403.1, forward strand.
GAAAGATGTTTGTTCGCAGAGTAGAGCAGAGAGAGCCGCGGGCTGAAGGCCGTGTCCGTCCGGTCCGCGAACGGCGTCGTCACGACCGGGCCCGGCGGGGCAAACGGCGTGCGCACGGTCGCAGCGTCGAAATTTCGCACATCGTCAAAGCGGAAACTGGCCGTCGCAGTCCATCTCGAGGTCATCCGGAAAATGTCCTCGCCGTAAGCGGCCACAGCCCGCTGGCGGCCGCCCGAAGTTTGAAAGGCGGTGTGGGTGCCCGAGGGAAAAAAGTTCTCGTGGCTCGAGCCGATCACTTCGTCCGCCGAAGCGCCGAGTCCCAGAGTCTGCCTTGAACCAGCCGCCCGCGACCAGAATAGGGAACCGCCGCCCTGTTGCGAGGGTACACGCTGCTGGTCAGTGAGCGATTCAGTCATGCGGTTGGCGGCGATTGAAGAAAAATTCTGGCTGTAGCTTTGGGCGCTGCCATAGGCGCGCGCGGAAATCGTGCCTGCATTACCCAAAGGAGCATCCACTCCGGCGACGGCGTTGCCCAGCTGTGTATCGTTCGTCTGGAGGCGTGTGCCGTTGTCGCGGTCCTCGGTAAAGTAGGACGTACGACCGAAGACGCGTCCCTTTTCTCCCAGACGAAGGCCGATGGTGCAATCCACAACCGCATCCTGCGAATTCGCCCGCGTATCCACTGAGCCCCGAATCGAAGAGGGCACGGGGATGTAACCACCGGTGTGGAACAATTCCGCGTCGAGCGCGACGTCCCACAGGCCTACCCGCGTACCGGTCCAGAGAGAAAGGTCCGGGGTGTTTTCGGTTCCATAGGAGACCTCGAGCGCGACGTCGGGCCCCTGCGGTTGACGGGTGAGGAACTGGATGGCCCCGCTGAGCGCGTCGCCACCGTAGAGGCTGGATTCGCCGCGCCGAGCCAGTTCTGCGCTGGCCAAAGCCTGCTGCGGAATGCGGTCCCAGTAAATCCAGCCCCCGAAAGGATCGTTGAGGGGGACGCCGTCTTCGAGCACAAGCGCGCGGCTCGCTCCGCTGGAGCCCAGTCCACTGAGGGAGACGCCGAGGGTCGTAGGATTCGCCGTGCGGCTGCCGGTGCGGCGAAATAGCGAAAAGCCAGGAATTTGGCGGAGTTTGTCGTCGAGAGTGAGCGCTGGCGTGGCGCTGAGGTCTTCCGAATCGAGCGCTACTTCGCTATTCGCCACGTCGCCGAGCCGCGATTCGATGCGCGTCGCAGTAACCACGACTCGCTCTTGGCTCGTGGCGAACGGAAGTACGATCTCGAAGTGGAGCGGCTGCCCCGACGCGGGAAAGATATCGCGCGCGACGGCAGCGAAGCCCTCGGCAGACGCGAGAAGCTTTCCATTCTTCAGCGGGGCGTCCGGGAAGGAAAATTTCCCTACTGAATCTGAGTCCACGACGGTTTGGATGGCCCCCACCTGTAGAATGACTTTGGCCCCAGCTATCGGCGCTCCGGAAGGGTCGCGAATGACGCCATTTACGCGGACGGTTTGCGCAAATAGCGGCGCGGTAATCGTCAGAAAAACGAGCGGGAAGAGAGGAACACCCCACAGAAGCAGCTTTAACACTAAAGAAGGCGGTGGGACAGCAGCGCGCCGGCGGCAAAACGCGGAAGAAAGCGATGCCGGTGCGCCAGAAAAAGACTCGGAGCGAAAGGCGAAGAGCAGCCGCACGCGGGCGTACTCTAGCACAACGGCGGGGGAGAATCGGCGGCCCTCCGATAACCGCACAACTGCCCGATTAGAGACTTGACTTCCCCTTTCGCGCGCGTTACAGCTACGAATCACCGGGGATTCGTCTATCCAACGGATTGGGAACTTGGATGGGTCCGAAGGGACAACTCCGGAAAAGGGGTGGTTCATGCGCCGATCTCATGTGGTTGCGGTTGTGCTCGTCGTAGCCCTGGCTCTGGGCTGGACGACCTCTCTTCCTGCGCAGGTGGGCAGCGCCACCGCGCAGTTGAGTGGAACCGTGCGCGACGAAAGCGGCGGCGCGGTGGCCAGCGCCAGCGTCTCCCTCCGCGAAGTGGAAACCAACCGCACTTACTCGGCTACCGCAAACGACAAGGGCTTTTACGCCTTCGTCAATCTGCCCCCCGGGCGCTACGAACTGAAGGCTTCGTTCAAAGGCTTTGCCCATTTCACGCAGACCGGGATTGTCCTGACCGTCGCCCAATCTGCGACGAATGATGTGACGTTGAAGGTGGCGGCAAAAGGCGAGCAGGTGGTGGTGACCACTGAGGCGCCCGCGATCGAGCCCACCAAGACCGAGATCAGCCAGGTGATTGAGACGCGTCAGATCGACAACCTGCCGATCAGCACCCGCCTGTTCACCGACTTCGCCCTGCTCACGCCGAGCGTGGCCACCAGCCGCACCAGCCTGGGCACCACCTTCACGGACTACGAAACGACACAGATTTCCTTCGGTGGCCAGCGTTCGTTCAACAACCAGGTCACCGTGGACGGCGCGGACTTTGTGAACATGCTGACCGGCGTGCAGCGCGCCACGCCGCCCCAGCCATCCGTACAGGAATTTCGCGTGGTGAACAACAGCTTTGGCGCCGAGTACGGGCGGGCGCTGGGCGGAATCGTGAACATCGTCACCAAATCGGGCACCAACGATCTCCACGGCTCGGTGTACGAATATTTCCAAAACAACGCGCTCGACGCGCGCTCCCTGCTGCAGCCTGCGGCTACCGCAACCGAACCCGCCGCTCCCGACATCGTGCGGTCCAACCAGTATGGCGCCACTATCGGCGGGCCGATCCAGAAGAACAAGCTCTTCTACTTCATCAATTATGATGGCAAGCGCCAGACCAACTCGCCGGTCTATGCCCCCAGCCTGTTCGACAACATCACCGAACTCGATGGTGCCAAGGGCTATCTGGGCCTCTCGCCGGAGGGTTGCTATAAGCCGTTGGCCCAATGCACCGGCACTCCGTACGGCTACCTCAACAGCGTGCTTAAAACGAACGACAACGATTACGGCTTTGCCAGGGTGGATTACCAGATCAATCCAACCAACCAGTTCAGCGTTCGCTACAACGTCGAGGATGCTCGCGACCTGGGCGAACTCATCGGGCAGACCGAGGACGGCGGCGGGGTGGGCACGCCAAGCGGAGGTCGGAATCTGTTCACGCGGGACCAGTCCCTGGTAGGCTCGCTGACTACGGAGTTGAAACCCAATCTGATCAACAACTTGCTCGTGCAATACGCGCGGCGGCACTACAACTTCCCGGGCGCCACGGGCGAGCCGGACCTGAGCGTGGTGAACGACCTCGAGTTCGGGCACAACTTCGGGACGTTCGATCAGACGTACGAGAGCCGTGCAGAATTTGCCGATTCCATATCCTGGGTAAAAGGGAAGCACATCGCCAAGTTCGGGTTCGACGGCAACTACATCTGGGACCACAACAATTATCCCGGATTTGAGCCCGTGCGCGTCTTGCTGACCGACCTCAACTGCCTCGTCACCTTTGCCAACTTTGTAAACGACTTCACAAGTTTTCCCGCTGCCGGGACTCCACTGGCGCCGCTGGGAAATGGGCAGCCGCCCTGTCCTTTGGCGCCGCAAGCGGACGGCGTGGCGTTTATCTACTGGGGCGTAACCCTGCCGAGGACCGGGTTTGTGAACGGCTACACACCGCCGCCCGCGACCGGCGGCGGGTTCGGCAGCGGCTGGCCCAATGCCTTTCCCACCAACCTGTTTAGCAATTTCGACTTCAACCTGAACCACGGCTATTGGGGCTTCTATGGTCAGGATCAATGGCGGGTGACGCCGAAATTCACCTTAAATTACGGCCTGCGCTGGGACTTTGAATCAGGCCTGAGCAATTTCTCGAATTCCGACTATACGGCGTTTGCACCTCGCCTCGGCTTCGCTTACTCGCCGAACGGCAAGACAGTGATTCGCGCGGGGTTCGGAATGTTTTTTGACCGCAACAACATGACTTTCTATTTTGTCACCGGAAACCAAAAGGTCATTCCTGGTTACTTGTGCGTGCCCGCGAGCGCGGATGCGAATTGCGCCGCGAACGGCTTTACGAATGGCGTGGTCGCTCCGCAGGTTCAGAAAGGCTCGGCAAGCGGGGGCTGGCAGCTCAATGCCCTCCCTGGATATCCTGGCACTCCCGCGCTCCCGTGCCCGCCCTTGCCGGCCCCTTTCTGCAACAATGCGCAAGGGACGGCCAATCTGGCTGCCGTAACAGCCCTCGGCATCTTGGCGGATTTGCCTTACGACCCGGTGACTCTCACCGGTCCCTGCATCGGCGCTCCCGTTACCGGGGCGCTGAGCGGCGCCTGCGGAGTGGGAGCGGGCGGTATTCAGCGCGATGGCCGTCTGCCATATGCCGAACAGGCTAGTTTGGAGGTCAGCCAGCAATTTGGAAAAGGATTTACCCTCAACGTGGGCTATCTATTCGTCGGCGCACACAAGCTGGTGCGAGGGAATAACATTAATATCCCCTGCCCGCAGGGCACCGACAAGCCTGGCAATCCGGCGTACGCCCAGGGAATCCTGAATCCCAACGGCACACTGAGTCAGTGCCAGGGATCGCCTTCGCTCGGGCCATTCGGCCTCGGGCCCTTCTTCGCCACGCTGGCGAATCCCAGCGGGCTCGAACTCGGCGTTCCGGGTCCGGGGGCAGCCTCGCTGAGCGCGGGCCTGCTCGACTACAACAATAACGTGGTAAACGCGAACTACCACGGGCTAAACGTTACTGCGCTCGAGCGCCTGGGCCATTACTTCAATCTCACGGCGAATTACACCTGGTCGCATTCTATTGATAACGGGAACTTCACCACGTTCATCAATCTTCCCGTCAATCAGTTCGATTACAACGCCGAGCGGGCCAACTCCAACCAGGATGTTCGGCACCGCTTCGTGGCCAACTTCACCGCTGAGGCACCGGAACATTCCTTTGCGCGCCAGTTTTCGTTCAGTAGCATCATTACGCTCCAATCCGGCCGCCCGTTCACACTCTTCGCGGGTGAGAACGTCTTCGGGGACGTGGCGGGCCTCAGCACGGACCGCGTCGGCGGGGCTCCCGTCGTTGGACAGTGCACCAGCACCGCGGATTGCAACACGGTAATTGGCAGAAACACGTATGTGGGCGACCCGCTGTATTCCTGGGACCTGCACCTTTCCCGCTACTTCAAGCTCACGGAAAAGGTAAAGTTGGACTTGGCGATAGATGCGTTCAACTTCCTCAACCGGCCCAACGTGGACGAGGTC
>DASPSB010000405.1:0-5719 GCA_035624135.1 Candidatus Acidiferrales bacterium
AATTCCCATTCGCATCCACATAGAGCAGCGTGCGCATGCCGGGGCCGAGCGGCAGCCCGGCGAGCAGCCGGTGGTCCAGTCTCCGGCCTCCGGCAACGTACATTTTTCGCTCTCCCACTGATAGGCTGCGCACCGCGACTTGGGCAATCGAGAGCTCCCCGGTGGACATCCCTCGCCGGAGGAATGCATGACCCTCGTTCGACTGCGCCGCGGCCACCACCCAGTCTTCCTTCCGACCGCTCGCACCCGTGGACTCGGTGGAAGAAATCACCAAGCCGTCTCCGGTGACAAACTCGAAGACTTCCAGAGCGTGTGTGCGCGCCGCGCCGCTGGCGTCATTGGCATAAATGGAGTAGTCGGGCTGGGGACGGCTCAAATCGAGCGCCATGCGAAGTGTGGCCTCCGATTCGGCCACCAGGTTTACACGGCGAACCACGTCTTCCGCGCCGCGGTCCAGTTCGCGGCGCACGTTTTCAAAGGCTGCAGCCACTTGGCTCGATTCCAGCTCGGAGAAGGATCGACGCTCGCCAGTGATGGCGGCGGAGAAAAGAAGAACGGCAGCCAGCGCAAAGGCGGCGACGAAAGAGACAAAAACCTTCGCGGGAAATGTCATCGTTCGCGCGAAATCATAGCACAGGCGCGGGGCCGTACTGCCGACTCCGAGCTCCCCGGGCCCTCGCGGGAGTCACTGCGCGTAACCTTGGGGATGCCGCAAGCGCCACTCCCAGGCGCTTGAGATCATTTCTTCCAAGCCCAGGCGCGGTCGCCAACCCAGCTCTTCCGCGGCTTTGCGATGGCTGGCAATAAGTTGGGGCGGATCGCCCGTGCGGCGAGGGCGATTCTCGACGGAAATCATCCGTCCAGTGACCCGTGCGACCGTCTCGATCACTTCGCGCACCGAATAGCCGCGATTATTTCCCAGGTTGTATACGCCGGAACTGGCGCGGGTGCGATCGAGCGCGAGCACGTGGGCCTCGGCGAGGTCCTCCACGTGAATGTAATCGCGAATACAAGTGCCGTCTGGAGTTGAGTAGTTCGTGCCGTAGAGCTCCACGTGCGGCCGTTCGCCCAGCGCCACTTCGAGCACACGCGGGATCAAATGCGTCTCGGGGTGATGCATTTCGCCGGCCGCCTTCGTCGCTCCGGCAACGTTAAAATAGCGGAGGGAGATGAATCGAAGCGATCTCGCGCTGTCTCCCGCGGCCGCCGCATCGGCCAGAATCCGCTCGCCCATCAACTTCGTGGAACCATAGGGATTCACGGGGCGCGCCGGGCATTCCTCCGATATCGGAACCTCCGCGGGCTCGCCGTAAACCGCAGCGCTCGAGGAAAACACGATTCGGCGGCAGCCCCCCCGCGTCATTGCATCTAGGAGCGGCAGAAGATTGCCCACGTTTTCCCGATAGTAGCGCAGCGGTTGACGGACGGAATCTCCGACGACGGAAACCGCGGCCATATGCACCACGGCCTCAATGGCGCTGCTGAACAGGGTCGCGAGCGCGCCTACATCAGCCAGGTCCGCTTGCACCACCTCCACGCCCGGAGGAACCGCCGCCCTATGCCCCTGCGAAAAATTGTCCAGGACAACAGGCACGTCGCCGCGCTGCAGCAGCCGCTCCGTAATGACGCTGCCGATGTATCCGGCTCCGCCCGTAACCAGAACACGCACGCGCGCCTCCCAGGGAGAGTTCTGCCGCGCGTCCGATTCTATGCGCAGCCGCGCTCAGGCGGAAGCGAAGTGGGGCGGGCCTGTCCTGGCCTCGCCCTCTACCCGTCCGCCGCGCCGCCAGCGCACAAGCGAGCGCGTCCAGCGCTTCGTTCACAGCACCATGATCCGAATGCCCATGCCCAGCAGGACGAGAGCGAGCAGCGCTTCCGGAATATGACGCGGAACCCGTCCATGTACGTGGCTGGCAATCCACATGGCCGGCAGCGAACCGGCCAGAAGAAACCCCACCGCCATCCAGGAGACGTTGCCGAGCCGGGCATGCGGAAGCGCCGCAACGGCCGCTAGAAACGCACTGGCAAACACGTTGCTCCCCACTAGCTTGCCGAGTTCCGTCCGGTAACAGAGCACCATCACCGGCATGAGCGCCGCGCCAGCTCCAATGGAAGTTATGCTGACCAGGCCCCCGACGACGAAGCCGGAGATCAGCATGACGCTCCGCTGCAAGTGTGGGTGGAGGACAAGATCGCGGGACAGCACCTCCAGCCGCAATTTCTCTGGGAACAATCGAAGAAACAGGATCACAGAAACGAGAATCAAGGCGAGACCGATCGAACGCAGCAGGAAGTTGTCCACGCTCGCTGGGCGGCGCAGTCCCAGGTCATGCACCACGAGAACTCCAATCAGCACGCCCGGCAATCCGCCCAGAGCGAGGTCACGCACAATTGCGTACTGCACGAGGCCCCGGCGCATGAACTGAATGCCGCCTCCGAACTTCGTTAGGCAGGAAAATACCAGGCTCGTACCCACCGCCGTGGCCGGCGAGAATCCCCCGACGAGGATCAAAAGCGGGGTCAGGAGCGAGCCACTGCCCAGCCCGGTCAGGCCGATCAGGAAACCCACTCCCGCGCCGATGGCGATTTCCAGCAAATCCAAGCTGATTCCGGTCAGATGCGGCACTCCGATCCCCTTTCGGTATAACCCAGGAGAGTCAGACACTCACGCTCAGGGGTCTAAACGACGGCCGGCCCCGGTTTTTCGGCCTCGGGCTGCCGTTAAGTCAAACTTTGGCACTCGCAGGACATATGTCCGCTTGAGGTCAACAATCCAGTCTAGCACCCCTGGAAAGCTGGGGTTGGTCGGCGTAGAATGGTGTCGTGCCTGAGGTATTTCAGGAAGTCGCACCGAACTTGGGATTCCTGAAACCGGCACCGAAATGCAGCCAGGCTCTTCGGCACGCATACCGTCGGTCTTGAATTTCAGATTTCATGGCAGCGTTTCGCTAGGCATTTCTTATAATCCGGGCTCTCCCTGCAGAAATTCGCAGGCTTTAGCTCGTTCTCCGATTTATCTCTATACTGGTAAGGGTTTTGATTCTATGACCATTTATATCGGACCTGATCAAGTCTTACCCCTCTCCGGCATTCTCGGCACAGTAGTAGGCTTGGCGCTGATGTTCTGGGGAAAGCTGCAAGAGGTCTTCCGAAAACTGACCGGCCGTTCCCCGTCCAAAGATTCGGAAAAGCCCTGAAGGGCGGGAAGGATCCGGACCGACACGTGTCGCTGGCCGGAGCCGCTGATTCGGCTGGCCAGTGGGACACCCGCTAATCGCAGCTTGGTGTCCGGCGGCGCGGGGCCAGCGGATACCAGGGTCGCAGGCCGCCCAAAGAGCTTCTCGAGTGAAGAAGAAAGCCATCGTGCTTGGCCTCGACGGCCTCGAACCCTCCATTGTCGAACCAATGATGGAGCGCGGCGAGCTGCCGGCCTTTTCGCGGCTTCGCGGAATGGGCTGTTACGAACGGCTGGCCACTACCTATCCAGCGCAGACCCCCGTGGCGTGGTCCTCCTTCTCCACGGGCACAAATCCCGGCGGCCACGGAGTATTCGATTTCGTCACGCGCGACCCCTCCACATATCTCCCCGATTTCGCGCTCACCCGGTTTGAGAAACCGAAGAACATGTTTCTGCCGCCACGTGTGCGCAACCAACGCCGTGGCGAGCCCTTCTGGAACCTGCTGGCCGCAGCGGGTGTGCCTGCCACTGTTTTGCGTTGTCCATGCACCTTTCCTCCCGACGAAATGCGCGGGCATATGCTTTCCGGCGTCGGAGTGCCGGACCTGCGCGGCAGCCAGGGTACAGGCACCTTCTACACGCAGGAAAAGGCTGCTCAGGCAAAGGAGAGCGAGCAGCTTGTCCCCCTGGACAGCACGGGCGGGTCTCTCTTCACGTATCTCATCGGCCCGCGAAACACGCGGGAAAATCCGCCGGTGGACGCCCACGCGGAGATCCGCGTGGAAGTGGATCGCGCGGCAGGACGTTTGCGCGTCGACACGGGCGGCGCGCCTGCCATGGTGGAGCTCACGCCCCGCGAATGGAGCCCGTGGGTTCGCGTCAAGTTCAAGATCTCCGCGCTGCAATCCGTCCACGGGCAAGTACGCTTGTACCTTCGCGCTCTCGCGCCCCACGTCGAGTTCTATGTCTCTCCCGTGAATTTCGACCCGTCCGCTCCCCTGTTTCCCGTTTCCTGGCCCGGCGGGTACGCAGAGGAGCTGGCCGCCGAGATCGGCCCGTTCTCGACGCTGGGAATGGCGGAAGATCACACCGCGCTCAACAACGGCCGCATCGATGAAGCCGGATACCTGGCGCAGTGCGCCCTGGTGCTCGGCGAGCGCGAACGCATGATGGACCGCGAACTGGCGCGGTTCCGCGAAGGCCTTTTCTTTATGGTGTTCGACACACCGGATCGCGTGCAGCACATGTTCTGGCGTTTTCGCGATATCGCCCATCCGTTCCACAATCCCGATGCCACTCGTGAGTTCGCGCGCCAGATTGAGGAACACTACCGGCAATACGACGGCGTGCTGGCTCGCGTCCTCGAGCGGGCCGATGCCGAGACATTTCTCGTGGTCCTTTCCGACCACGGCTTCGGCACCTTTCGCCGCGCAGTACATATCAACACTTGGCTGTGGCAGCAGGGCCTTCTCGCATTGAAAGGCGATCGCAAGCCGGACGAAGCGCTGGGCGACGGTTTCTCGCAGGTGGATTGGTCCAGGACGCACGCTTATGCGGTGGGTCTCTCCGGAATCTATCTGAACAAACGCGGCCGCGAGCGCGAAGGCATCCTGCGTGAAGACGGCGATGCGGAACGCGTGCGGACTGCGATTGTGGAGGGGCTGACGGGGCTGGCCGATCCCACCGCCTCGTGCACCGCCATCCAGAGCGTCTCCCGCGCGGAAGAAATTTATTTCGGCGCATATGCCGGCGAAGCGCCCGATCTGGTGGTGAACTACGCTCCCGGCTACCGCGTCTCCTGGCAAACGGCACTGGGCGGCATGCCGCACGGCGTGTTCGAGGACAATTTGAGGCGCTGGAGCGGCGACCACATCATTGACCCGCTCGCCGTCCCCGGCATTCTGCTGATGAACCGCGCCGCCGTCCGCGGCCCCGCGGACATCCGCGACCTCGCGCCCACCATCCTCGCGCACTTCGGCGTTGCGCCGCACCCGGCGATGGAAGGAAAATCGCTGCTCGGCTGATCCGGGCGCCCGGGCGAAGGGGAGCCGAACCATGAAAATTTGCATCCTGGGGCTGGACTGCTGTGCGCCCGAAATCATCTTCCACGATGAGCGGCTCACCCACATCCGGCGTCTAATGGACGCCGGCGTCTGGGGAGCGCTGGAAAGCGTCATCCCTCCTATTACCGTTCCCGCGTGGATGTGCATGTCCACCAGCCAGGATCCTGGCTCACTCGGCGTCTATGGTTTCCGCAACCGCACCGATCATTCCTACAGCGGCCTGGGTTTTGCTAATTCCAGGTCCATTACCGCATTCGCCATCTGGGACCAGGTGGCGCGTGAAGGCAAGAAATCGATCCTCATCGGAGTGCCTCCCGGATACCCGCCGCGGAAAATAAACGGCATCAGCGTCGGCTGCTTTCTGACGCCGGACACTACGAAGGACGAATTCACCTACCCGCCGGAAATCAAACAGAAGCTCCACGAACTCACCGGCCACTATGAAGTGGACGTCGAAGGCTTCCGAACCGACAAGAAA
>DASPSB010000416.1:0-4502 GCA_035624135.1 Candidatus Acidiferrales bacterium
AGAATGACGACGTCGCGCTTGTGCTCGACGAGGCGCTTGGCCTTTTCCAAAACCATTTCCGCGACCTGAATGTGGCGCTGCGGGGGTTCGTCGAAGGTGGAGCTGATGACCTCGCCTTTGACGGTGCGCTGCATGTCGGTGACTTCCTCGGGCCGCTCGTCGATGAGCAGAACGATGAGAGCGATTTCGGGATGGTTGGCGGTGACCGAATTGGCGATGGACTGTAGCATCATGGTCTTGCCGGTGCGCGGCGGGGCGACGATGAGGCCGCGCTGGCCTTTGCCGATGGGGCAGAGCATGTCGAGCACGCGCCCCATCAGATTTTCCTTGGTGGTTTCCAGGCGGATGCGGCCGTGGGGATAGAGCGGGGTGAGGTTGTCGAAGAAAATCTTGTTGCGGGCGACTTCGGGGTCCTCGAAGTTGACGGCCTCGACCTTGATGAGGGCGAAGTAGCGCTCGCCGTCCTTGGGCGGACGAACCTGGCCGGAGACGGTGTCGCCGGTGCGCAAATCGAACTTGCGGATCTGCGAGGGCGAGACGTAGATGTCGTCGGGACCGGGCAGGTAGTTGTATTCGGGCGCGCGCAGGAAGCCAAAGCCGTCGGGCAGGCATTCGAGCACTCCCTCAGAGAAGATCAGGCCGTTCTTCTCCGTCTGGGCGCGGAGGATCTGGAAGATCAGCTCCTGTTTGCGCATGCCGCTGGCGCCGGGGATGTTGAGTTCCTTGGCGATTTTGGCCAGGTCGGTGATGTTGCGTTCCTTGAGTTCAGCCAGGCTGATGCTCATTTCTGTTCCTTCCTCTTGCTGTTTGCGATGGGGCATGTTCACTTTCTTTCCATGGGATCCGGCACCAGCGCCCCGCGCGCCGTCGAGGGACGGCCTGCGGTGGGCCGGTATCCGGCCGCCGCGCCGGCCCGATGAAAGGGAGCCGGACGGCGGGATGTACTTTCCTCACTTGAACGCTTCCGGAAAACCTGCAGTCCTGATGAACCGCAAGAGCCGGAGGGCTGAATATCGGGCTATCCGCGAATGCGCAGGCCGGCCCGGGAAACGCTTTCGAGAACTTGCCGGACCGGAGGACACAGGCCGCCCCGAGTCCCGAGGCTTCGGGATCGGGAGCCTGTGCTACCGCGAGCCGCGCCTAGTTCGCGAGCTCCTTATCGGAACTTACCGTGGACTCAAACGCGGGAGCCACCTCGGGCACCCCGCTCTGCGCAGCGACGGCGGGCACGGCGCGGTCGAGCGCCAGAGCCAGCACGTCGTCCATCGTTTCCACAAACTTGATGCTCATGGCCGCCTGGATTTCCTGCGGCACATCGGCCATGTCCTTCTCGTTGTCGCGCGGGAGAAGCACGGTGTAGATGCCGGTGCGGTGGGCGGCGAGCAGCTTTTCCTTGACGCCGCCGATGGGCAGGACTTTGCCGCGAAGGGTGATTTCGCCGGTCATGGCCACGTCACAGCGGGCCGGAACTCTCATGAGCGCGCTGGCGATGGCTGTGCCGATGGTGATGCCGGCCGACGGCCCGTCCTTGGGAATCGCGCCTTCGGGAACGTGCACGTGGATATCCATGCGGCGGTAGAAATCGCGGGACAGGCCAAACTGAGCGGCGCGGGAGCGAACGTAGCTCATGGCCGCCTGTGCCGATTCCTGCATGACGTCGCCCAACTGGCCGGTGAGCGTCAGGCGGCCCTTGCCTTCCATCAGGCTGACTTCGGTGGCCATCACCTGGCCGCCCACTTCGGTCCAGGCGAGGCCGACGGCGAGACCGACTTCGTTTTTCTTTTCGGCGCCCAGATCGCGGAATTTGATGACGCCGAGATAGTCCGGAACATTTTGCGGCGTGACGGTCACGTCGGCGGGGGCAGGCTTGGCGCCGGCGGCAGCCTGCTCGACGACCTTTCGGGCCACTTTACGGGCGATATTGGCGATTTCGCGTTCGAGGTTGCGCACGCCGGATTCCCGGGTGTAGTGGCGGACCATATAGCGGAGGGCTTCGCGTTCGAAGCGCAGATCGTTTTCCGAGACGCCGTTGCGCTCGCGCTGCTTCTTGACCAGGTAACGCTCGGCGATTTCGATTTTTTCCTGCTCGGTGTAACCGGAGAGGCGCAGCACTTCCATGCGGTCCTGGAGGGGCTGAGGAATGGTGTGCAGGACGTTGGCGGTGCAGATGAACATGACTTTCGATAGGTCGTACTCGACGTCGAGGTAATGGTCGGTGAACGAGTGGTTGAGCTCGGGATCGAGGACTTCCATCAGTGCGGCCGAAGGGTCGCCGCGGAAGTCGGTGGACATCTTATCCACCTCGTCCAGCAGGAAAACGGGATTCGTGGTGCCGGCCTTGCGCATCATCTGGATGATCTGGCCGGGAAGGGCGCCGATATAGGTGCGGCGATGGCCGCGGATTTCGGCTTCGTCGCGGACGCCGCCGAGGGAGACGCGAACGAATTTGCGTCCAGTGGCGCGGGCGATGGACATGCCCAGCGAGGTCTTGCCGACTCCGGGGGGCCCCAGGAAGCAGAGGATCGAGCCTTTCGGATTCTTGACGAGCTGGCGCACGGCGAGAAATTCGAGGATGCGCTCCTTGATCTTCTCCAGTCCGTAGTGGTCTTCGTCCAGAGTCGTGTGCGCGCGGGCGATATCGCGGATTTCCTTGCTCTTCTTTTTCCAGGGCACGGCGAGCAGCCAGTCGAGGTAATTCCGCGAGACGGTGGACTCGGCGGACATGGGGGGCATCTGCTCGAGGCGGCGGAGCTCCTGGGTGGCTTTTTCGAGGGCGTCGCGGGTCATGCCGGCGGAGTCGATTTTCTTTTTGAGCTCTTCGATCTCATTCTTTTCGCCGCGGCCGAGCTCCTTCTGGATGGCCTTGATCTTTTCGTTGAGGTAATACTCGCGCTGGGCGCGCTCCATCTGACGCTTGACGCGGTTGTTGACGCTGCGCTCGACGTTGAGCTTGTCGATTTCGATTTCCAGGACGTCGGCGACGCGGCCGAGGCGCTCGAGGGGGTCGAACATCTCGAGCAGTTCCTGCTTTTCCTCGACGGAGATCTGCAGGTTCTGGGCCACGGAATCGGAGAGGCGCACGGGATCATCGGAGCGGACCGCGGCCATCACGGTGTCGTAATTAAGGCTCTGAGAAAGCTTGACGTACTGCTCGAAGAGCTGGGTGACGCGCGCAACGGCCTGCTCGACCTGGGGGGAATTCTCGAGACGGCCGGGCACAAGACGGATGTGAGCGCGGAAAAAGCCGTCTTCGGTGGTGATGCCCAGGACTTTTGCGCGCTCGGAGCCTTCCACGAGAACGCGGATATTGCCGTCGGGCAGTTTGACGCTCTGAACAATGCTGGCAAGCGTGCCCACCTGGTGGATGTCCTTGGGCTTGGGCTCGTCCAGCGAGGCGTCGAGCTGGGTGGCGAGGAAAATCTTCTTGTCGCCGGCGAGCGCGTCTTCCAGGGCGCGGATGGAAGATTCGCGGCCGACGATAAAGGGAGTCATCATCTGCGGGAAGATGACCATCTCGCGCACGGGCATCATGGGCACGCGCTTGAGTTCGAGTTTGTCCTTGCTGAACATGCGGATCGATTCCGTTCCCATGAGGCGCCGGGGGTCAGCCGGCCTTCTCGAGCAGGCTCCAGTTGATTTCGCGCGTGCGGATCATCTCCGCGGTAACGAAAAATTCGCGCGGCTTGCGCTGGCCGGGCGCGTGGTACATGAGGTCGAGCATCAGGTCCTCAAGAATCATGCGCAGGCCGCGGGCGCCGACTTTGCGCTTCATGGCTTCGTCGGCGACGGTTTCCAGGGCGTCGTCGGTAAAGCGCAGGCGGATATTCTCGAACTCAAAGAGGCGCTGGTACTGCCTGACAAGCGCGTTCTTGGGTTCGGTGAGGATGCGGACGAGGGCGGTCTTGTCGAGGTCGGCGAGCACTCCCACAACGGGCAGGCGGCCAACGAATTCCGGAATCATGCCGAACTTGATGAGGTCGGTGGGCTGGACCTGCTCGAGCAACGCAATATTGCGCTTGCCGGGAGCGGAGGGCGGCGCGTCGGTGTGGAAGCCGAGCGACTTGCGTCCGGCGCGGCGCTCGATGACTTTTTCGAGGCCGACGAAAGCACCGCCGCAGATGAACAGGATGTTGGTGGTATCCACCGGCGTGAATTCCTGGTGGGGGTGCTTGCGGCCTCCCTGCGGGGGCACGTTGGCGACGGTGCCTTCCAGGATCTTAAGGAGCGCCTGCTGGACGCCCTCGCCGGAAACATCGCGGGTAATGGAGGGGTTGTCGTCCTTCTTGGCGATCTTGTCGATCTCGTCGATGTAGATGATGCCCTGCTGGGCGCGGGCGACGTCGCCATCGGCGTTCTGGAGGAGCTTGAGGATGATGTTCTCGACGTCTTCGCCGACGTAGCCGGCTTCGGTGAGCGTGGTGGCGTCGACGATGGCGAAGGGAACTTCGAGCATGCGCGAGAGCGTCTGAGCGAGCAGCGTCTTGCCGGTGCCGGTGGGGCCA
>DASPSB010000417.1:0-5388 GCA_035624135.1 Candidatus Acidiferrales bacterium
TTCCCTGCCGTTCCGCCGCGTTTTACGATTTCACTCGATGTCCGGTCCGCCTCTGTGTCGAGCACTCCTTTTCCTCCTCGCACTGAGCTTCTTTTCTCTACAAATTGCAAACACCACGCGCGCTCCACTCGCCGGATCTCAGACCGCACTCGCAGCGACAAGCTACGACATCGTAATCCGCAATGGCCGCGTCATCGATCCCGAAACGCACCTCGATCAGCCCGCTACCAACGTCGGAATCCGCGACGGCCGAATCGCTCTCGTCACCCGGGAGCCGCTCCACGGCCGCCAGGAAATCGACGCCGCTGGCCGCGTCGTCGCCCCGGGATTCATCGACATGGTTTCCTACGACCCCGATCCCTCCGGTGTGTGGAACAAGATCGCCGACGGCGTCACCACCAACCTCGCTCTCCACGGCGGCACCACCGACCCGCCCGCCTGGTACAGCTACTACGCCTCCCATCGCCCGCCCGTCAATTACGGCGCGTCCTTCTTCTTCTCCGTCGCCCGCAATGAACTCGGTATCCCCATCACCACCGCCGCCACTCCCGAGCAAATCGAAAAACTCACCGCGCGCGCCAACCGTGCCCTCCGCGAAGGCGCCCTGGCTGTTTCCTTCTCGCTCGAATACGTCCCCGGCATCAGCCGGGAAGAAATCCTGCCGCTCATGCGCCTCGCCCGCCACTATCACGTCCCCGTTTTCTTTCATGCCCGCTACTCCACCATGGAGCCGCCCGGCACCAACCTCGACGCCCTCCAGGAAATCATCGACGATTGCCGCGAAACTGGCGCCGCTGCCGAAATCGAGCACATCGCCTCGACCGGCGGCACATTTTCCATGCCCCAATCCCTCGCCATGCTCGACGCGGCCCGCACCTCCGGCCTCGACATCACCGCGGACGTCTATCCCTATCTCTACTGGGCCACTTATATCGATTCGGAGCGTTTCGCTCCTGGATGGGAGCGCCGCTTCCACATCAGCTTCAGCGATTTGCAGATTGCCGGCAGCACCGAGCGCCTCACCGCAGAGTCCTTCGCCCGTTACCGCCACCAGCACCGCATCGCCGCAGCCTTCGCCATTCCGGAAGACGACGTCCTCGCCGCCCTCCGCGGCCCTTGGGTGATGATTGCGAGCGACGGCATCCTCGGCCCCTCCCACAATAATCACCCGCGCGCCTCCGGCACGTTTACCCGCACGCTCGCCGTTTACGTCCGCGAGAAAAAGGCGCTGTCCTTGATGGATGCGCTCGCTAAAATGACCATTCTGCCCGCGCGCCGTCTCGAATCCGCCTCGGCGCAGTTCCGCCGCAAAGGCCGCCTCAGCCCCGGCGCCGACGCGGACATCGTCATCTTTGACCCCGTTAAAGTCGCTGACCGCTCGACCGTCGAGCATCCCGAAATTTCCGCCGAAGGAATGGACTGGGTCCTCGTCAACGGAGTCGTCGTGAAATCTCCAGCTGGCTTCGACCGCGCCTCCCATCCCGGCCAGCCCCTTCGCGGCGATCCCGCCTCACGCTTGTCTCGAGCGAAGTCGCAGGGCGCTTCTCTCGCCGCGGCTCGCCCCTGAAAGCTCTCTCCCGCCGCAACGCAGAGCCGCGAAATGCATCTGATACAATGCGCGAGAGGGAGAAATTCCGTGGCGGAAAAAGTCCGCAAGTCCGAAAAAGATTGGAAAGAGATGCTCGATCCCAACCAGTTTGCCGTCACCCGCTGCTCCGCCACCGAGCCCGCCTTCACCGGAAAATACTGGGATCACCACGAGAAGGGCACGTACCGCTGCGTCTGCTGTGGCGCGCCCCTGTTCAGCTCCGACACGAAATTTGATTCCGGTACCGGCTGGCCCAGCTTCTATCAGCCCCTGGAGAAAGATGGCGTGGCCACCGAAGCCGACGACAGCTACGGCATGCGTCGCGTGGAAGCCAAATGCGGCCGTTGCGACGCCCACCTGGGCCATGTGTTCCCCGACGGCCCCAAGCCCACCGGCCAGCGCTATTGCATCAACTCCGCCTCCCTCGACTTCGAGAAAAAGCCGTAGCCCTGTCGCCTCTCTCTCACGGCCCCTCCCTCCTGGCCTCCTTTACCTCCTCTACCTCCTCTACTTCCTCACTTCCCTGCCTCTCTGCTTCCTTGCTTCGTGCCCCTTCGTGGGCGTTGGCTACCCTGTGGGGAAATTATTCCACCTGCCGCCGCGTAATTGAAATTGACATCCGCAGTGCCGCTTTCTAGAATCGCGCCTCAAACCGCACATGTCTCTGGCCCCAAGCCGCACTCACGTCGTCATCATGACCAACGACGTTTCCGGGCTCCAACCCGTCGTAAGCAAGCTTCTCCCGGATTACGAGATTTACCAGACCACCGAAGAGGAATCCGAGTGGCCTCTGATCGATCAGGCCCGGCCCGACCTGATCCTCTACAACCTGGAGGCTGGCGCCGCCAGCTTCCGGCGCTTCGAAGCTCTCGTCGAGCGCCTCCGCTCGCGCGAGCTGGACACCATGGCCATCATCCTCAGCCGTGACCCGCGCAAAGTCACCGCTGTGCGCGCCATGGAAAGCGGCGCTTACGATTTCTTCGCACACCCTATCGACCCCGACGTCTTCCGCACCATCCTCGACCGCGCCGTCGAAAAGCAGCGCATCGAGCGCGAGAATCGCATCCTGCGCGAGCAGTTCCAGCGCAAGGAGTCCCTCGGCAATCTCATCGGCTCGAGCGACGCCATGCGCCCCGTTTTCGACCTTGTCCGCCGCGTCGCTGCCACCAGCACCACAGTCTGCATCCGCGGCGAAAGCGGCACCGGCAAGGAACTCGTCGCCCACGCCATCCATGACCTCAGCGAACGCCGCGCCCGGCCTTTCATCAGCGTCAACTGCGCGGCTCTGCCCGAAACCCTGATGGAGGCGGAACTCTTTGGCTACGAGAAGGGCGCCTTCACCGGCGCCACGGAAACCAAGGAAGGCCGCTTCGAGCTCTCCCATCGCGGCACGCTGTTTCTGGACGAAATCGGCACGCTCACCCCCGCATTGCAGAGCAAACTCCTCCGCGTGCTCGAAGAGCGCGCCGTGATCCACCTCGGTGCTAAGCGGTCCATTCCCGTGGACTTCCGCCTGCTCACCGCCACCAACGAGGACCTCGAAGACGCGGTCCAGGAAAAGCGCTTTCGCGAAGACCTCTACTTCCGCATTCACGTCGTTCCCGTCTTCCTGCCGCCCTTGCGCGAGCGCGCCGCGGATATTCCGCTGCTCATCAACCATTTCGTTCGCGTCTATTGCGCCGCGAATCACATCACCCCAAAAGCCGTAAGCGAGGAAGCGATGCAGGCGCTCCAAAACTATCGCTGGCCGGGAAACGTTCGCGAACTGGAGAACGCGGTGCAGCGGATTGTCTTGATGGCAGACGCAGACGAAATCGAACTCGCCGATCTGCCCCGCGATATCGTTCAGGCCGCCAGCCGCGATGCCCGCGGACGTTTCCGTCTCCCCACCTCCGGTTTCGACCTCGAAGCAGAAATCGAAGCCTACGAGAAGAAATGGGTCGAAACCGCGCTGGCCCAGTCCTCCGGCGTCAAGGTCCAGGCCGCAAAACTCCTCGGCGTCAACAAAGACCGCATGAAGTATCTCTGTCGCAAGCACAGCCTATGAGGCTGCCGTGAAGCCGCGCAAGCCAAGTAAAGAAGCGATCCCGGTTATCGATACTCGCTATGCGCGCTATCGGCTGCGCATCCGCCGCTCGAAGATTCACGGCTTGGGGGTATTCGCCGCCGAGACGATTCCGCCGAAACGGCCGGTGATCGAATACACCGGCGAGCGCATTGCCCGTGTAGAAACGGCGCGCAGGGTACAGCGCATCGGCAGGCAGCCTGCCCGCACCCGCAAGTTCTATATCGCGCGGCTGAATCTGTATTGGGCCATTGATGCGGCGCAGGGCGGCAGCGGCGCCGAACGCGTGAACCACTGCTGCAACCCCAACGCGAAGCTGCGCAGATCCCATGGCCGGCTCTTCATATCCAGCACTACGCGAATTCGCGCCGGCGAGGAGCTGACTCTCGACTATAAATACGGTGTCGGTCCCCCCTACTCTCCTTGCCACTGCGGTGCACCCAACTGCCGGGGCACCATCAATCGGAAGTGACTCAGGCGCTATTTCCATGGGAGAACGGACACGGACCGCCTCGCCGGGCATTGATCTTCAAGACAGACTCTGGCGCATTGACGGGCGAGGCGCTCGCGCGGACCTGCTGCGCCTGCGAACCCGTGTGAAACGCCTCTGCTGCCGTGCCAACTCCAGCCGCACGCTGAAGTTTGGCTGTAACCTTTTCCTGAATGGAAATAATTACCCCTGCGAAATCGAGATCTTGCTGCTAGGACCTTCACCGACAGCAGCAAGGAAGGAAGTGCTCCCTGATCCGACACATTCTTTTCCCCTTGCGTCCGCCGGCCTCTGCACGACCGGATTGGCCCTGTAACTGCTCCTACTGAGTCAGCCCTCGTGGGCTAACTCAAAAGAGTTGGAGGATCTGAAATGGCCAAGAAAGCGTTGAAGAAGGGCAAGAAGCTGGCCGGCACCAAGACCCTTCGTCCCAAGTACTAAGAATCGCATTTCACTCGCCAAGAGGGGCCACTCCAGCCCGGGGTGGCCCTTCTTTTCTTCTTCCGAGCCTGACCCTCCCCGCCCTTTCCGCTCTGGCCTCTCCTCTCCACTGGTCGAGGGTGCATAAATCAGCCCATCGCAGACCTTAAGCGCCCCTTCCAAGGGAAAATTCCCCCCTCACGAGCGGTTTTTCTCCCCTTTGCCAGGATCGCGTCTCCAAGAAGATCCGCACCCTTCGCTAAGTGCTGTGTTTTGCTAGCCATTCCGCGGAGGAATTGCCAATCGATTGGCCTGTAAAATGCTCCATACTTGGACAGCCCAACGGGGCAAATCAAATCCAACCGGAGGATTTAGAATGGCGAAGAAAGTGTTGAAGAAGGGCAAGAAGCTGGCCGGCACCAAGACGCTTGGGGGCCCTGGCACCAAGATCTAAGGGCACAAGCCAAGTTTGATTTGAGGGTCACTCCGTCCGGGGTGGCCCTTTTTATTTGCACTCTAAGTCTCTGTTCACTTTTCGGCCCCTCCTCTGCGCCCCGAAACCCGCTCGCTTCCCGCCCTGCCCGCAAACGACACGGTGAGTCAAATCAGCTCGCGATTTTGCCGGAAGTAGGCGCTGCAAACTGTCGGCAACATGCTCCAAGGGGAATAATTCCCACACCTGCGCGTAGGTTTTCCCCTTCTGTCCGATTTGAATGAGAAAATCGGCTTGTCCAATCGGCGTAACTTGTTTAGTTTGAAGGCCGATTGGGCCGTCACTCCTCCTTTGCTTTGGAGCCTCACGTGCTCTAATCATAGCCGGAACGG
>DASPSB010000422.1:0-4989 GCA_035624135.1 Candidatus Acidiferrales bacterium
AGGCGCGCCCGATGGCACCAGCGGCCCCTTGGACCTCACGGTTTCTTCCAGATCGGCGGTAGTGCGGATCACGCGTGTAGCGCCGCCCACATCGCTCGGCCCGGCTCCCGGACTCGGCTTGACGCCCAGGCCCCCGATGCGAGTCTTCTCCAGCTCTCCCGCTTCGCCCTCGGCTGGCAGCACCGGCTTGCTGCGCCACAGCGCCAGATCTTCCTTGGTGGGTGTGCGCTTATCCTCGGCGTGACGCATCAGCGCGGCCACACGCGCGTCCAGGATGTCGTCGCGCTCCAGCAAGCGCAGAATCTTTGCGGCTTCGTCGAACTTCTTGTCTTCCAGCAGGTCGATGGCCTTCAGCGTCTGTTCGTCGTGCTTCCGCCGCAGGTCGCGTGCCGATCGCTCCTGCTTGGCCATCTCGATCAGCTTGGTGAGGTCCGTATCTTTCCCGGTCACCGTCACCGTCTGGTTTCCGAGGTCGATGGCCCCGGTCAGGTCGCCCCGCTCGATCGCCTGCTTCATCGACCGCAGGCGCTCGTCGAGCAGCTTCTGCCGCTCGCGGGTCTTGGCCTCTTTCTGCTGCGTGGTGATCTGTTCGAGCCGCTGCTTGAACTCCGCGTCGCCCGGAAAATCTTTCAGCGCCTCCCGGCAAGCAGCCAGCGCCGCATCGAAATTGGTGTCCTGCACCAAGTTGTTGATTTCCTGGTGCCGCGACTGCCGCCGCTTCAGCACGTCTTGCTGCGCGCGCTGCGCCTTCGCGAACTCGATCAGCCGGCTCAGCTCGAAATCGTCCGGATATTCCTTCAGAAGCGCTTCGCCCGTCGAGATCGCGTCCGCGAACTTTTCTTCGTTGACCTGCTTCTTGAGGCTTTCCAGTTCTTTCTGCAGGCGAAGCTGCTTGGCATGTTCGCTGCGTTCTTGCAGCACCAGCTCGCGCAGCTTTACGGCTGCGGATTCATTCGGATACCGTTGCAGCAGCTTGTCCAGCGTGCTGAGCGCCTCATTAAACGACTGCGCTCCCAGCAATTTGCGCGCTTCCGCCAGCGCCCGCTGGATTTCGTCCTGCGCCATGTCCGCCTTTACCGCTTCCAGCAGCTTCACCACTTCCGAATCGCCCGGGAACTCCTTCTCCAGAGTGCCCAGCACTTTCATCGCTTCGTCGAACTGCTGCCCCGTCCACAATTGCCGGGCGCGCTGCACCCCGTCGGCCAGCTGCTTTCGCTTGGCGCGGCGTTCCTTCTCTTCGGCAATTTGTTTGCGCAGTTCCTGCGCTTCCGCGTTGTCCGGTACTGCCTTCAGTACTCGTTCCAGCGACTGGTCGGCCTCCGTCAGGCTGCCTTCGGCCATCCGTTGCCGCGCTTCGCGCAGCCCCGTCTGCACGATCTTCTGCTGCATCTCCGCTTCTTGCAGCTTCCCCAGCAGCTCTCGCGCCGGCTGGTAATTCGAATCCATGTGCAGCGCTGCGTCCGCCTGCCGCCGCGCTTCTTCCATGTTTCCGGCCTGGAACGCCTCTTCCGCCTTCGCCACCATCGCATTCAGCTTCGGCGCCACTTCGCTCTGGCGGATGGCGGAATTCACCCGGTCGAGCAGCGTCTTGGCGTGCAGGTGCGAGGTGTCCAGCACCAGCGCCTGCTTCAGCATTTCCTTCGCGCGCTGGAGATCTCCCTGGTTGAACAGCGCTTCGCTCTGGCTCACCAGCACGCCCACGCTTTCCTGCTGCATCTTGCGTGCGACGGGCTCCAGTTCGCTGAGCAGCTCCTCCATGTTCTGGTACCGCTCGCCCGGCTCTTTCTTGAAGATCCGCCGCATCACGTCGTCCAGCTCGGACGGCAGATCGGGACGCAGGTCGCGGATCGGTTTCGGTTCCTGGCTGACGATGGCAAACATCACGGCGGTGATGTTCCCGCCCTGGAACGGCTTCGTGTAGGCGAGGACTTCGTACATCATCACGCCCACTGCCCAGATATCCGACCGGCCGTCCACTTTCTCGCCTCGGATCTGCTCCGGCGACATGTAGTCGATCGTGCCGATCAGCATCCCGGACGATGTCGAGGAAGTATCCGTCAGGCGGGCGATTCCGAAGTCCACCACCTTTACGGTGCCTTCGTTGGTTACCACGATGTTGCCTGGCTTGATGTCGCGGTGGACGATGTTGCGCTTGTGCGCGTACTCCAGCGCACGGCATACCTGCACGATATAGCTCAGCTTGATCGAGGCCGGCAGCGGTGCCGCGCCGCCCTCTTCCTTTTCTTTCTCGACGATGTGCCCGAGGTCGTCGCCTTCGAGCAGCTCCATCGCGATGTAGGGAGTGCCGCTATCCTCTCCCATGTCGTAAATCGTTACGATGTTGGGGTGCTGCAGGCCGCCGGCCGCGCGCGCCTCGCGGTAGAACCGCTCGAGCAAATCCGGGTTATCGGTGAAGTTTCCGGTGATCGTTTTGATCGCGACCGTGCGCCCGATGAACGGGTCTTTGCCCCGGTACACGATGCCCATAGCTCCGCGTCCGAGCTCCCCAAGGATCTCGAATTTGCCGATCTTCTTTAGGATGGCAACTTGCTCCCAAGCATCGGAAAATCCGCGCCCTCAAAGCACACGTCTCGCGTCGTGGATGCACACATACACCCACGCCGTGCGCAGAAACACTGCGCCCGAATCAGCATTCTAAGTCCGATAGTGTCAAATGCTTGGGAGGGTGTCAATGGCCCCATTCAGGCCTGTACGGTAGTGCCACCTCCGGCCATCTCACTTGAACTTTCGTACCGGTACTGCCCGCACCGCACGCAGCGCTGGTTTTCAGTTTTATGCTTTCCTAATAGAACACTCGCGCTTTGCTTAGGGCCATTTCCCTAACATTCGCTCCCGTAAGTGCATGGGGGACGATCCAACCACTCCAGACCGCAGTCCATTCGCGCCCAACCGCGGCGATGGTGTCCCGCCTCTCCGCGGGATCGGCCCCGAACCCTCACTCGCGCCCATGAGTAACCACAGCATTCTTGTCGTTGACGACGAGCCCCAAATTCGACGGGTCTTGCGTACCTGCCTGTTCCAGGCCGGCTACGAAGTCCTGGAAGCGAAATGCGGTCAGGAGGCTATCGAGACGGTTCTTCGGCAGCGCCCGGCTCTGGTTCTTCTGGACGTGAATATGCCGGACATCAGCGGCATCGAGGCGTGCTCCAGGATGCGCAAGTCGTTCGAAGGCCCCATCATCATGGTCACCGTTCGCAACTCCGAGCGGGACAAAATCGAGGCCTTCAATTCTGGCGCGGACGACTACGTCGTCAAGCCCTTCGCCATGGGCGAATTGCTCGCGTGCATTCGCGCCATCCTCAAACGGGTAGGTTCAGAGGTTCCGCCTCCCCGAATTGAGACTCCCGAGCTCAGCATCGATCTCGAGAGGAGGATCGTCGAGGTACAGGGCGCGCGCGCTCACCTCACGCCCAAGGAATTCGACGTTCTGCGTACCCTCGTCGTTCAGCAGGGAAAAGCGGTCGCCTATCAGAGAATCCTCCAAACCGTCTGGGGACCGGATTACGCCGAAGAGGCCGAAAAGGTCCGCGCCGTCATTGCCCAAATTCGCCGGAAAATCGAAATCGATCCTGCGCACCCCTGCTACATCGTCACCGAACCCTGGTTCGGCTATCGATTCGAGATTCCCAGGAAGCCCGGCCCACCCCGGGTCCGCAAACTGTAGCCATCTCCTGGGCCCTTCGTCTTTCGTTTCACGCCGATACTCTATCCGCGGCGTCCCGCGAATCCTGCCCTCGCGGAGACTCGACTCCCGGCCTCCCGGACGGGCCGGGAAACCCTAACGAATTTCTTACGAAGCCAGCCGGACTTCTGCACGCCTAGCGCAATAGATTGCCTTGAAGCGAGCGGTTGCGGGGGGAATCCTCAGCTGCAGGCCTCTCGCCCAGGAGAAAATACTATGCGGAGGGTGCTTGTGGGCGCGCTGCTGGCGATTTTGTGCGCTGCGTACCCGGCTGCTGCGCAGTCCACATTTGGCAGCATCGTCGGCGTCGTTGAGGACCCGTCCCACGCGCCTGTACCGGGAGCCTCGGTCCAGGTGCGCAGTTTGGACGATAACAAAATTCGCTCCGCCGTCTCGGATGAAAATGGCGCCTTCGAATTCCTGAATCTTCAGCCCGGGAACTACGCCCTTTCGGTGCACGCCGAAGGCTTTGCGGATTTCGAGGTTCGCTCCGCGGCTCTCGCTGCCCGCCAGGCGCTGCGGCTCGATGCTTCCCTGAAACTGAAAAGTACCACGCAGACCGTGGAAGTCACTGCGACCGCCGCCACGATCAATACCGAAAATGGCGAAATCAGCGACTTCAAGGACAATCTCCAGATGGTTCAGCTCCCGCTGAACAACAGGGCCACCACCACCAGCCCTATGGGCGCGCTCGTGCTCTCCCCGGATGTGCAGCAGGACAGCTCCGGCAATATCGCCCTGGGTGGAGCTAGCTCCTCCATGGTGAATTTCTCTGTGGACGGCATCTCCACCAACAACGTGCGTCAGAACGGTGCGCTCCAGGATGCGTATCCCTCACAGGAAAGCATCGCGGAACTGCGTGTCACCGCGTTCAACAACAGCGCGGAGTTTGCTCAGGTCGGCGACGTCACATTTACCACCAAGTCCGGCACCAACGTCCTTCATGGCAGCTTGTTTGAGTATCTTCAAAACGACGCCCTCGATGCCCGCGTGCTCAACTTCACTCTCAAGGCTCCCAAGCGCTTCAACACATTCGGCGGTTCCCTGGGCGGCCCGCTGGACATTCCCAAGCTCTACAACGGCAAGGATCGGACGTTTTTCTTCGTTGACTACGAAGGAAACCGGCGCGCCACCTCAGTCGCCGAACAGTTTCTCGTACCCACCCAGGCGGAGCGCGACGGGAATCTCACTGCTCTCGGCGGACCCGTCATTCCCACCACCAGCATCAACGCAACCGCGAAAGCCCTGCTGGACTACTATCCCCTCCCCAACGTCACGGGACACTC
>DASPSB010000353.1:0-4193 GCA_035624135.1 Candidatus Acidiferrales bacterium
AACACGGTCTGGCCTGCGCGCGAAAAGCTGCGCTGTTTCACCACTTCCAAAAACGTCGTCAGTTGGTCGAAGTCCATGGCTAAGGCTCTGATTATAACTGCGAACCCCGGCGAGTATTTCCGGAATGAAGAGTCTCTCCCGGAGCATCGCCCCAATGCGGTTTCCGGCACGATTCATACTTTCGATTCACTCGATTGTCTTTTTGCGGGCTCCGTGCGAGCGCGCTGCGCAACTGTTTTTTCTGGACGCGCCGCGGCAATCCCCTATAATGCGGTGTTGTTCTCCCGAAAAATCCGGCTGGCGCGGTCGATGGCCTGAGGAGCTGTGTATGCGAAGAAGGCGTGCGGCAGGTGTGTTTTTAATTTTGCTGGCGCTGTGCGTCGGGCCGCTTTGGGCGCAGGCCCCGGCCCCAACGGGCGGCCCGCAGGCAAACGCCGACGCTTCGCAGCTCAATGCGCGTGTTGCCCAGCTCGAACAGCAGGTCGCGGTCGCGCATAGCGCCGGCGACAACGCCTGGATGCTCGTCTCCGCCGCGCTCGTGCTGATGATGACCGGCCCCGGCCTGGCGCTTTTCTACGGCGGCCTGGTGCGCCAGAAGAATGTGCTGGCCACCATGATGCAGAGCTTCGCGCTCATGGCCGTCGTCACCGTCGTCTGGGCTGCGGTGGGCTACAGCCTCTGCTTCCACACGGGCAATCCGTTTGTTGGCGGCTTTGGATACAGCTTTCTGCAGGGCGTCGGCTCCGCTCCCAATCCCGATTACGCCGCCACAATCCCCCAGCAGACTTTCATGGTGTATCAACTGATGTTCGCCATTATCACACCGGCCCTGATTACCGGTTCCATTGCGGAACGCGCGCGCTTTAGCGCGCTCATGCTCTTCATGGTGCTTTGGTCGCTGCTCGTCTACTCCCCGATGGCGCACATGGTGTGGGGAGCGGGCGGTTTGCTCAACAATTCCGGCGGACAATTCCCGACGCTCGATTTCGCCGGCGGCACCGTGGTACACATCACCTCGGGCGTCTCCGCGCTGGTGGCCGCACTCTACTTCGGCAAGCGAGTGGGCTATCCGAAGCAGCCGATGCCGCCGCATAGCGTGGTGCTGAGTTTCATCGGCGCTTGCCTGCTGTGGGTGGGCTGGTTCGGATTCAACGCCGGAAGCGCGCTCGCGGCCAATGGCTTGGCGACCTCCGCGTTCGTGGCCACGCATTTCGCGGCGGCCACGGCCACCATCGGCTGGGCGGGTGCGGAGTGGGTTCGCAATGGCAAACCCAGCGTCCTCGGTGCGATCTCGGGTGCGGTCGCCGGCCTCGTTGCCATCACGCCGGCATCCGGTTTCGTCGGGCCCCGCGCTGCGCTGGTTATTGGGCTCGTCGCGGGCGTGGGCTGCTATTTGATGGTGGCCGTCGTAAAAGCCAAATTCGGCTACGATGACTCGCTCGATGCTTTCGGCGTCCACGGCGTCGGCGGCACCATCGGCGCGATTCTCACCGGTGTTTTCGCAAACAGCTCGGTGAATGCCGTCTTCCACGATCCGGCGGGCAAGGTGCTGCCGGTGGGAATGCTCGAGGGCAACGCGAAGCAGGTCCTGTATCAGCTCACCGGAGTGGTCGTTGCCTGGGTCCTGGCCATTGTCGGCAGCCTGGTAATCCTGAAGATTGCGGACCTGTTGATCGGTGTGCGCGTGACGCAGGAAGACGAAGTGGAAGGCCTCGACGTGTCGCAACACGGCGAGGAGGGTTACAACCTGGAGGCGCAGTAGCACAGGCTTTTAGCCTGTGCCTCCAGGCGCCACCCCGGAGCGTGCCATGACCAAAATCGAAGCCATCATCCAAACCTCGCGATTTGAATCCGTCAAAGACGCGCTCAAAGAGGCGGGCATCGAAGGCATGACCGTCACCGAAGTGCGCGGCCATGGCCGGCAGAAGGGCCACACCGAGATCTACCGCGGCCGCGAGTATTCGATGGACCTGCTGCCCAAAACCAAAGTCGAACTGGTCGTGCCCGACCGCCTGGTGGAAACGGCCATCGAGGCCATCCTGAAATCCGCCCGCACCGGAAAAATCGGCGACGGAAAGATCTTCCTGTCGAAAATCGACGAGGTCATCCGCATCCGCAACGAGGAACGGGGCGAGAACGCGCTGTGAGCTCCGCCTCGCGCCCTAGTCCATCTCCGCCGTGACCGCCGGGCCCCCGCTCGACTCCCTCCGCTCCGCCTGCGACGCCGGCCGCGAGGCGCTTCGCGGTGAATTTCATGCGCACGGCGACGCTCTCGCCACTCTGGCGGCGCGTACCGCGCTGGCCGACCGCACGCTGGCTTCGCTCACCGACATGCTGTTTCCCTCACTCTCTCCGAATGCGGCCCGGTATTGCCTGGTGGCCATCGGCGGTTACGGCCGCAGCGCGTTGTTTCCCTGCTCGGACCTGGACGTGCTGCTCTTGGCGGCGGACGCGCGCTCCGCGCAGGCGGTCAGCGGGCCGGGCGCCGCGCTCGTTCGCGCACTGTGGGACCTGGGCTGGCGCGCGGCCGTCACTTCCCGCCTGCTGGAGGAATGTGACCGCTTCGAACAGGATAATCCTGAGTTCACCATCTCGCTGCTCGATGCGCGTCACGTCGCCGGCGACGCCGCGCTCGTCGCCGCGCTGCGCCAGAAGGTCCTTCCGGCGCTGGCCGCGCGCGAGCGCACCGTGCTGGTCCGTTCGCTCGCGGAAATGACGCGCGAGCGCCACGAAAAACACGGCCACACGCTGTTCCACCTCGAGCCCAACCTGAAGGACGCGCCCGGCGGTTTGCGCGATTTCGATGTCGCCTGCTGGGCCACTGCCCTGCGCGAACTCTCCCGGCATCGTGCCTGGACCGCCCCCGAAACCGGCTGGGGCGGAATGCTGGGAGAATCCGCAGGCGCAGCCTATCGGTTCATCGCCGCCGCACGCGTGTTTCTCCACTTTCACCACGGCCGCGACGACAACCGCCTCACCTACGACCTGCAGGAAGAAGCCGCGGCAGCGGGCATCGGAGTCGCCGGCAACCAGCCGCAGCGAGTGGACGTGTGGATGCGCTCCTATTTCCGCCATGCGCGCGCGATCCTGCGGCTCGAGAACCGCAGCCTGGACGAGGTTTCCACCCGGCAGTCCCTCTACACCGCATTCGAGGAGTGGCGCGCGCGCCTCTCCAATTCCGATTTCAGCGTCCATCACAACCGCGTCTTCTGCCAGCGTCCCGCGGCCCTGGCCGATCCCGCTTTCCTCCTCAGCCTCTACGAATTCGTCGCGCGTCACGGCATCGAGCCGGCTGTGGATACCGAGGCGTCGGTAGAACGCGTTCTGGCGAGCAACGCATACGCCGGCGGCTGGCCCGGCGATCCGGCCGTTGCGGGCACGGTCCTGCGCGGCATTCTCATCAGACCAGGCGCCGGCGTAGCGCTGCGGGCCATGCACCGCGTGGGCCTGCTCGACGAAGTATTGCCGGAATTTCGCGCCGTCGATTCCCTCGTGCTCCGCGACCTCTATCACCGCTACACCGTGGACGAACACACGCTGCTGGCCATCGAAGGCCTGCACGCGCTCTCCCGCGCGGGCGGAGCCGCATTCGAGCCCGATCGGCGTTTCGCCGAAATCCTCGCCGAGGTCGAGCAACCGGATCTTCTCTATCTCTCGCTCCTGCTGCACGACGTTGGGAAGGGCATGCCCGGCACCGACCATGTGATCGCGAGCGTCGAGGCGGCTGGCCGCGCCGCGGATCGCTTGGCACTCTCCGATTACGAGCGCGACCTGGTGCTCTTTCTCATCCGCAACCACCTGGAGATGTCGCTCACACTTCAGCGGCGCGACATCTTCGATCCCGACGCCATCCGCGTCTTCTCCGAGCTGGTGGGCATTCCCGAACGGCTCAAAATGCTCTGTCTGCTTACCTATGCCGACATTCGCTCGGTGAATCCCGAGGCGCTCACGCCTTGGAAGGCCGAGATGCTCTGGCAGCTCTACGCCGCGACCGCAAATTACCTGGCGCGAAGCGTGGATGGCGCGCGCATCACCGGCGGCCCGGCCAGCGACCGCGAGTTGATTGAAGTTGTCCGCGGTTCCTCCGCGCTCGCTGCACTGGCAAAGCCGCTCGCAGCCTTCCTCGACGGTTTTCCGCGCCGCTATTTGAAGCTGCATGCGGCGGAGGAAATCGCGCTCCACTTCGAGATGGC
>DASPSB010000010.1:0-5391 GCA_035624135.1 Candidatus Acidiferrales bacterium
TGCAAGCATTCGGGATATTTCGCTCGCGGGCGTATATCTACTGCTGCCGGATCCGCCGCCTGCAGGGCAGGATTTGAAGCTGCAGCTTTCGTTGCGCAGCGGAGATCAAATCGATGCGCTGGGAGTGGTGAGACGGCTGGAACTGGGACTCGGGGCGGCGGTGGAATTTACGGAGCTGAGCCCCGCAGCGCGGGCGCTGCTCGTGCAATTTCTCTCCTTGCAGTTCTCAGAAACAGGGAACAACGAGAAAAGTTAAGCAGCGGCCGCCGGGGCAGACGCGGACGGTTCCGCGGCTCGAAGCCTCGTGAGCGCGATTCCTCTATTGACAGGGAGCGGCTTTAGAGGGGCTTGTCGAGCCCCATGGAGCGCAGGATATGTTTGTCGAGCATGCGGTCGGAGAGTAAGCGTCGGACGAAGACGCCAATGCGGGCGCGCGGCGTGACGGTGTAGCGAGGACGTGGAGGCGAATCGAGGATGGCACGGAGAATTACGCGGGCACAATCTTCGGGCGTGGTGCGGGAAGCGCCGGCGTTTTTCCTCCAGGCATCGCGGAAGCTGCGATAGACGGGTGCGTAGGGACTTTTCTCGGCCTTCGCAGCATAGGCGGCCGAGAGATCGAGCGAGGCGTTGGCCATGTTGGTGGGGATGAAGCCGGGCTCGATGAGCACGATGCGGACGCCGAAGGGGGCGAGCTCGAGGCGGAGCGAATCGGAGAGGCCTTCGAGGGCGTGTTTGCTCGATGCGTAGGCGCCCATCAGCGGCGAGGCGATTTTCCCGGCGATGCTGCTCATATTCAGGATGCGGCCGCTGCGGCGTTCGCGCATGGCGGGAAGGACGGCCTGAGTCACGCGCAGTACGCCGATCACATTGGTCTCGTACTGTTTGCGGAGGTCGTCGAGGCGAAGTTCCTCCAGGACCGCGACGTAGGCGACACCGGCGTTGTTGATGAGAACGTCGATGCGGCCGGCGCGGTCGAGCACCCGTCCGACGGCGCGGCTGACGGAGGCATCGTCGGAGACGTCCATATCGAGCGTTTCGAGGAGGAGATTGCGTTCGGCCGCGAGCTTGTCGAGCGAGGCGCGCTTTTCAGCGTTGCGGCCGGCGGCAAAAATGCGATAGCCGTTGGCGGCAAGAAAGACGCCCATCGCGCGGCCGAGACCGTCGGTGGCGCCGGTGATGAGGACTGAGGGAGCCTGGTGCGGATCGGCTGCAGCGGTCATTTTCTCTACCTCTCCGGTTCAAACTATCGCAAAATCACGGCGCCCGACAGCCGCACGGCCTGTGGCGGCATGCAGCGGGGCGCGGGCAGGATACGGAAGGGGGCTCTCATGAATACGTCAAGAATTCTACGCTGGTTCGGACTGATTGCGGTCGGCTGCGGACTGTTGGCGATTGCGGGGAGGGTTGGGGTGCGCGCGCAGACGCTGAAATACGAGAGCGAAGAGTCGTCGGCGCACGGGAACAAGAAGCTGAAGAAAGAAGCGGCCGCGAGCGGCGACGACGCGGCGTACACCGCGAAGATTCGCGAGTTCACCACGGAGCCGTACCTGAGCACCGAACTGGTGGACCACTTACCCGCGTCAGCCACGATACCCGCGCCGGACAAACTACTGGGCTACGTGATTGGGACTCCGGACAAGCTGACGCATACGGCGGACATTTACCGGTATTACCGCGCGCTGGCCAAGGCCACGCCGCGCGTGAAGGTGTGGACAACGGGCAAGAGCGAAGAAGGGCGCGATTTTCTGCTGGTGGCCGTAAGCGACGAGTCCAACATGGCCGTGCTCGATGAAATGAAACGCATCACGGCCAAACTGGCGGACCCGCGGACGACGGCGCCGAGCGAGGCGCAGCAACTGGTCCGCGCGGGGAAGCCGATCTACTGGCTTTCCGGATCCATCCATTCGCCGGAGACGGGCTCGCCGGAAATGCTGATGGAGCTGGCGTACCGGTTGGCGGCGGAAGATACGCCGCTCATCGAATCCATACGGAAAAACGTAATTGTATTGATTACGCCCGTGCTGGAAGTGGATGGGCGGGACCGCGACGTGGACGTCTATAACTACCGGAAAGCGAATCCGGACAAGCCCGCGCCGAACCTGATCTATTGGGGCCACTACGTGGCGCACGACAATAACCGTGACGCGATCGGCATGGGGCTGGCACTCTCGCGGAACCAGATGCACACGTTTTTGGACTGGCATCCGCAAGTGCTGCACGACCTGCACGAATCGGTGCCGTTCCTCTACACCTCGACAGGCATGGGGCCATACAACGCGTGGCTCGATCCGATTGTGGTGAGCGAATGGCAGGAACTGGCGTACTACGAAATCCAGAAGATGACGGAACGGGGAGTGCCGGGAGTGTGGACGCACGGGTTCTACGACGGCTGGGCGCCGAACTACATGTTCTTCGTGGCCCAGGGCCACAATTCCGTGGGGCGGTTCTACGAGACGTTCGGCGGCCGTGGGGCGGACACGGGCGAACGGACGGTGCCCGCGGATTCGACCTCGCGCACCTGGTTCCGGCCGAATCCGCCGCTGCCGAGAATCCGCTGGTCGATTCGCGACAACATCAACCTGCAGGAGAGCGCGCTGCTGTTCGCTCTCGAGTACACCTCGCACAACGGGCAGCAGTTCTTGCAGAGATTCTATGAGAAGAGCCAGCGCTCGGTGGCCAAGGCGACGACGGAGGGTCCGGCAGCCTGGGTGATCGTGAACGACGGACGGCGGCCGGTGCTGGCCGCGCAACTGGCCTCGCTGTTCCAGAACCTCGGTGCGGAGGTGCACCGATTGGATCAGGATTTCACCGCGGTGGCGCCGGAGCCGAAGCGCGAACGCAAGGCAGAGGGGCCGAGCGACGCGGCGGCCGCCGAGAAGAAGCCTACGGAGGCGGGCGGGGCCGCGGATGGAAAAGCAGCAGATGCCAAGGCGGAGAAGAAGGACGCGCAGCCCGTGCGCATCCCCGCCGGGAGCTACATCCTGCGGATGGACCAGCCGTACAGCCGGATGGTGGATATGCTGCTGGACACGCAGTATTACTCGACGAATGATCCGCGGCCGTACGACGACACGGGATGGACGCTGGGCCCCCTGCGCAACGTGAAGACGGTGCGCGTGACGGACACGGCGATCCTGAAGGCGCCGATGACATTTGTCGCCGCCCCGGCGCATGCCACAGGCACGGTGGACGGACCGGACGCGGCAAAACTCTACATCGTGGACGCGACAGCGGAGCCGGCGATGGCGACGCTGCGATACAGGCTGAAGGAAGTGGCGATGTCCGCGGCGGAGGATGCATTCGAGGCGGATGGACAGAAATTCCACGCGGGGGCGTTGCTGATTGCGGCGGGCGGACAATCGCAAGGCCTGTTGTCCGCGGCGAAAGAGCTGGGACTGCACGTGCACGGCACAGCGGCGGAGATCAACGTGGCCCGGCATGCGGTGGGCGTGCCGCGAATCGCGCTGCTGCATACCTGGACCTCGACGCAGAACGAGGGCTGGTTCCGGCTGATGCTGGAGGAAGCGAAAATCCCGTACACGTATCTCTCCGACCAGACAGCCCGCGCGACGCCGAATCTGAAGGAGCAATTCGACGTCATCCTGTATCCCCCAGCAGTGCCCGATGTGGCGCGCGCGCTGCGCGGAGTGCCGCGGCGGATGCTGCCCGACGGCAGCGATGCGGGAGGCGCGATTCCGTGGAAGAAGAGCGACCTGACGCCGAGTTTCGGCGATGGGCCGGACCAGACGGATGACATCCGCGGCGGGCTGGGTCTGGAGGGCGCAGCGAATATCCAGCGGTTTGTGGAGGCGGGCGGGTTGTTCCTTCCAATTGCGGGAAACGCGTCGCTGCCGATCACGCTGGGGATGACGGAGGGCGTTTCGATTGTGCAGACGCGCCAACTCCAGGCGCGCGGCGCGGTGCTGAACGCGGATGTGGCGGATCGAAAAAGCCCAATTGCCTATGGATACGACGAACACCTGAGCGTGTACTTCAACCAGGCGCCGGTGCTGCGTGTGTCCGTGGGCGGCGATTTCGGCGGGTTCGGCGGCGGCGGCGAGCAGGAAGGGCGAACGAGCGGCCGCGGCTCGCTGACGGATCCGGATATTCCGCAGGGACGACCGTGGAATCCGCCGGAGGCGGAGCCGAAGCGGACAAAGATCGAGCAGGAAACGTATGTGGATCCCGAGATTCGCGAATTTGTCGGAGCGCTGCTGCTGCCGAAGCAACTGTGGCCGCGGGTGGTGCTGCGGTTCGCTCCGGAAAAAGGTCTGTGGGCGAGCGGGATGCTGGCGGGCGGCGGTGAACTCTCGGAGACGCCGGCAGTGGTGGACGTGCCGGTAGGCCGCGGGCACGTAGTGCTGTTCGCAATCAATCCAATGTGGAGGCAGGAGACGCAGGGGAGCTTCATGCTGGTGATGAATGCCGCGCTGAATTGGGACCATCTGGGAGCGGGATGGAAACTGCCAGCGGAGGGCGCGGCACCGACCGCGACAAAGACAGCAGGGGCGGAAGAATAAAGGATCAGAGTTGCGCGGCTTCGGAGGCGTAGAAGGCGACGACGCGCCGTTGTGAGTAGCACGGAGGAAAGAGCCCACGGTCAGGAAGGCACTGACCGTGCCTAGCGGGCACGGGCGACGACGAGGGTGATGTCGTCGGCCTGAACACCGGCGGTAAATTGCTGGACGGCGGTATCGATGCTGCCCAGAACTGAGGCAGCGGTAGCGCAATTCAACAGCGCGGGACGGATGACTTCGAGCAGACGCCGCTCGCCGAACTCTTCGCCGGCGGAGTTGGGAGCTTCGCTGACTCCGTCGGTGTACATCACCAGGAGGTCGCCCGGAGCGAGCGTGGTTTCGACGACCCCGCATTCCCACTCCGGAAAAATGCCGAGGACCGTGGCGGTGGCCACCAGGCGTTCCAGTTTTCCGTTGGCCCGCAACAGCAGCGGCGGATTGTGGCCGCAGTTCACGTAGCGGAGCGTGCGCGCCGCGTCGGAGTAATCGGCGAAAACGAGCGTGGCGTAGCGATCCTCGGGTGTGTTTTCGCGGAAGAGGCGATTGACGGACTGGAGCAAGCGAGGGAGATCCTCGAGCGCGAGGGCGTACTGGCTGCGCAGATTGGCCTGCAGATTGGCCATGAGGAGCGCGCCAGAAATGCCTTTTCCGGCGATGTCGGCGAGAACGATGCCGAGGCGGCCGGGGCCGAGATCGAGAAAATCGTAGTAGTCACCGCCCACGAGGCGCGCCTGGATGCAGCCGCCGGCGTAATCCAGCGTGGCGAGCGGGGGCATTTTTTGCGGGAAGAGCTTGGCTTGCACCTCGCGAGCGATTTCCACTTCGTGAGCGGCGCGGCGTTCGGCTTCCAACCGTTCGGCGATGGATTCGGCAA
>DASPSB010000354.1:0-6946 GCA_035624135.1 Candidatus Acidiferrales bacterium
CGGCGTCTTCGACCGCTCCGCTCCCCTGCCCACCGGAGGCCACATCGAGCAGTCCGACGGTACCAGTTGGATGGGCATGTATTGCCTGAACATGCTCAACATCGCCTCGGAGCTGGCCTTGCGCGATCCCGCCTACGAAGATGTGGCCAGCAAATTCTTCGAGCACTTCGTTTACATCGCCCACGCCATGCACGACATGGGCAGCGAGGGGCTCGCCTTGTGGGACGATGAAGACGGTTTCTATTACGACGTGCTGCACCTGCCCGACGGACGGCGCCATCCGCTCAAAGTGCGTTCCATGGTCGGACTCACCCCTCTGTTTGCCGTCCTGACCATCGAGCCCCAGATCCTCGACAAGTTTCCAGGCTTCAAGCGCCGCATGCAGTGGTTTCTGGAGAATCACCCTGACGTTCCCGACCACATAGAAGCCACTCGCTCCTCCAAGCACGGCGTCCGTCGATTGCTGTCCCTGGTCAATCGCGGACGACTGGAACGCATGGCGCGCTATCTGCTCGACGAGAGCGAATTTCTTTCCCCGTATGGAATTCGTGCACTCTCGCGTTACCACCACGAGCACCCCTACGAGCTCACCGTAAACAATTCCATCCATCGCGTGGACTACGAGCCTGCTGAGTCGTCCACGGGTCTGTTTGGCGGGAATTCCAACTGGCGCGGGCCGATTTGGTTTCCGGTGAACTACCTGCTGATTGAAGCGCTGCAGAAATTCCACCATTACTTCGGCGACGACCTGAAAGTGGAGTGCCCCGTAGGCTCGGGCCAGATGATGAATCTCTGGGATGTGGCTACGGAGCTTTCGCGCCGGCTGATCCGCATCTTTCTGCGCGACGCGAACGGCCGCAGGGCCGTTTTCGGCGGCTGCGAGACCTTCCAGAAAAATCATTACTGGCAGCACCTGATTCCCTTCTACGAGTACTTCCACGGCGACAGCGGCGCGGGCCTGGGCGCCAGCCATCAAACCGGCTGGACCGGCCTCGTCGCTAAACTCATAGAACAGAGCGGCCAATAGACCATGCGCGATTCTCGCGCCACCACCGATTCCCTTCCCGCTCTGCCTTGCGCCGCCGACCTCGGCCGCGAGGTCTGCGGCGACCCCCTTGCCGCGGAGTCGCGCGAATGGCTGGTCACCAACGGCCTGGGCGGATTTGCCTGCGGCACGCTCGCCGGAAACGTCACTCGCCGCTACCACGGCCTGCTCGTTGCCGCCCTCCATCCCCCTGTCGGCCGCACACTTCTCGTCTCCAATCTGGATGGCATCGCGGAATATGACGGTCAGCATTATCCGCTCACCACCCAGCGTTGGTGGAACGCCGGCCATCCTTCGCTCTTGCCGGAAGGCGGCCATCGTCACATCGAACGCTTCCATCTGGAAGGCGCCACGCCCGTTTGGACCTATGCACTCGCCGATGCCCGGCTCGAAAAGCGCGTCTGGATGCGCCAGGGCGAGAACACCACCTACGTGGCTTTCAACTACGTCCGCGGCTCGGGCCCCCTGCGTCTTGCCCTGAAAGCGCTGGTGAATTATCGCGATTACCACTCTTCGACTCATGCCGGCGAATGGTCCATGAACCTCGAGCCGGTAGCGCACGGGCTCCGCGTCACCGCGTTTCCGGGAGCCACCCCCTTCTACCTGCTCAGCTCTGAGGCTGCTGTGGAGCTGGCTCACGATTGGTACCGCGATTTTGATCTCCCTGCGGAGCGCGAACGCGGGCTCGACGACCACGAGGATCATCTGCATGCCGGAACGTTCCGCGCCACTCTCGCCCCCGGTGATTCGCTGGTCACCGTGCTTTCCCTGCGTCCCGATGCGGACCTCGATCCCCTCCGCGCCGCGGCGGAATCCGTCGCTGCCGGGCACGATCTCCTCGACCAGTGGCGCGCCGCGGATGCGGACCTCGCCGGCGTAGCTCCGGAATGGATCCGACAGCTCGTCCTTGCCGCGGACCAGTTCATCGCCTCGCGCCCGCTCGCCGACGATCCGGAGGCGAAGACTGTGATCGCCGGATATCCCTGGTTTTGCGACTGGGGACGCGACACGATGATCGCGCTTCCCGGCCTCGCCCTCTCCACGGGAAGGCCGAGAATTGCCCGCAGCATCCTCCACACCTTCGCGCGCTTTGTGGAAGGCGGAATGCTCCCGAACTGCTTCACCGATGCCGGCACGGCACCGGAATACAACACGGTGGATGCGGCGCTCTGGTTTTTCGAGGCCGCGCGGCAATATTACGCGGCCACTGCGGACCAGGAATTCCTGGAAAAAATCTTCCCGGTTCTGGAAGCCATGGTCGAAGCGCACGTGCGCGGCACGCGTCACAACATCCACGTGGATCAGGCCGACGGCCTGCTCTATGGCGGCGCCCCAGGCGTCCAACTCACGTGGATGGACGCACGCGTCGGCGACCGCGTCATCACGCCGCGCATCGGCAAGCCCGTGGAAATCAACGCGCTCTGGTACAACGCCCTCCTCACCATGGCCAAACTCGCGGAAAAGCTCAAGAAAAACGCAACCTCATACGCGGAGATGGCCAAACGCGTGCGCGCCAGTTTCGCGCGATTCTGGCACTCCGCCGAAGGCTGCTGCTTCGACGTGCTGGATGGTCCCGCGGGGAATGAAGCTGCAATTCGTCCCAACCAGATTTTTGCGGTATCGTTGCCGGAAAGTCCGCTTTCGAGCGAGCAGCAAGTCGCCGTGGTGGAGACGTGCGCGCGGCGTCTGCTGACCTCTTTCGGCCTGCGCAGCCTGACCCCCGGCGATTCCGCCTACGCCGGGCATTACGAGGGCGGGCCGGCCGCGCGCGATTCCATCTATCACCAGGGAACTGTGTGGGGCTGGCTCGCCGGACCATTCGCGCTGGCGTGGATGCGCGTGCACGACGATCCTGCCGGCGCACTCGCTCTGCTGGAACCCATGGCCCATCATTTGCAGGCCGGATGCGTTGGCTCCGTCAGCGAGATCTTTGATGGCGATGCGCCCTTCACTCCGCGCGGCTGCTTCGCGCAGGCCTGGAGCGTGGCAGAAACCCTCCGCGCCTGGACGGAGATTTCGCGCGCGCTGCGCGCCCATCAATCATGACTCGGCGGCGGATTTGGCTGAGCAAAGAGGTCCGATGAGCAACTATCGTATTTTCAGTTGGATACGAGAAGATCTCCAATGGATGACGAGAGGGTAGAAGTGACGGCAACTCTTTATTTTCTTTTCACAATTGCCCGCGCGGGAAGGAAGTAGAATGTTCGGTGCTATGGACCCATCTGCAAGCCGGGAACCCGCCGCGGCGGGCACAGCGGAACTGGAGACGGGCCCAGGCCCATCCGCTACGACTTCCGCATCCGATGCGGCGGCGCTTCCACAGCCGCTTAGCCTCGATTCCCCCGAGCTCTATCTCAACCGCGAACTGAGCCTGCTGGAATTTCAAAAGCGCGTCCTGGATCAGGCCAAGGATGCGCAAAGTCCCTTGCTCGAGCGCATCAAATTCCTCTCCATCGTCAGCTCCAACCTCGACGAATTTTTTATGGTGCGCGTCGCCGGACTCCAGCAGCAGGCGGCCAGCGGCTCGCAAGAAATGAGCGTGGATGGCCGGACGGCGGCCGTCCAACTGCAGTTGATCCGCGAGGAAGTGCGCAAGCTCGTCGCCGAGATTCACGATCTCCTGCGCGATACGCTGCTGCCCGCTCTCCAGCGGGAAGGGATTCGTGTTTGCAACTACTCCGAACTCTCGGCGGCGGAGCAGTCGGCAATGGAATCGTATTTCCACCAATACGTGTTCCCTGTCCTCACCCCGCTGGCCTTCGATCCCAGCCGGCCGTTTCCTCACATCTCCAGCCGCAGCCTGAATCTTGCCGTGGTCGTGAGCGACGGCCAGGGAACCGAAAACTTTGCCCGCATCAAACTCCCCGATTCCCTCCCACGGCTCGTTCCCGTAATCGCTCCGTCGGGCCACGCGCCGAGCGCCACATCTTCCAAAACTGAAAAGACCTTCGTCTGGCTGGAACAGGTGATCGAGGCGAATCTCTCCTGGCTATTTCCAGGCATGGAGATCGTGGAGGCCTATCCGTTCCGTGTAACCCGGGATGCGGAAGTGGCCATCCAGGAACTGGAAAGCGACGACCTGCTGGAAAGCGTCGAAGAAGC
This sequence comes from Candidatus Acidiferrales bacterium, assembly GCA_035624135.1. Classification (GTDB taxonomy): domain Bacteria; phylum Acidobacteriota; class Terriglobia; order Acidiferrales; family UBA7541; genus JOPF136. The sequence continues at coordinate 4,148 of DASPSB010000354.1, forward strand.
CATGCGGCAGCGCCGGTTTTCCTCCGTCGTGCGCCTGCAAGTGGACGCGCGCGTCTCCGACCGGATTCTGGAGATCCTCGCCAATAATCTGCCCATTGATAAGCAGGATGTGTACCGCATCAACGGTTCGATCGGCCTCGGGCGGCTCATGGATTTGTACAGTCTGGACCGTCCGGACCTGAAAGATAAGCCGTTCCTGCCCAACGTGCCCCACAGCCTGAGCGCCGAGTCGGGCGAGGACATTTTTTCGGTCATCCGCCGCGATGATGTGCTGCTGCATCATCCCTATGAATCCTTCCAGCCGGTCGTAGAGTTCCTCCGCGCGGCGGCGCGCGACCCGAACGTGCTGGCCATCAAGGTGACGCTCTACCGCGTGGGCCGCAACTCGCCCATTGTGGCGGCGCTTCTGGAGGCGGTGGAGAAAGGGAAACAGGTCTCCGTGCTGGTGGAGCTGAAAGCGCGCTTCGACGAGGAGAGCAATATCGAGTGGGCGCGAACGCTGGAAGATGCGGGCGTGCACGTGGTGTACGGCCTGGTGGGAATGAAGGTGCACTCGAAGATCAGCCTGGTGGTGCGCCGCGAGGGCGACGTGATCCGGCGCTACGTGCACCTGGGCACGGGCAACTACAATCCGACCACGGCGCGCATTTACACCGACTTCGGCTTTTTCAGTTGCAATGAGCTGATCGCAGACGATGCTACTCATTTTTTCAATTCCCTGACGGGCTACTCCAAGAAGGACGAGCCGCACGAACTCTTGGTGGCGCCCGTCAATCTCCGCCAGCGCCTGGAAGAGCTCATTCAGCACGAAATTGCGCTGCAACAGAAGGGCGAACGCGGCCACCTGGTTTTCAAAATGAATGCGCTCGAAGACCCGCAGATGATCCGCTTGCTATATAAAGCCTCGCAGGCGGGCGTGAAAGTGGATTTGCTGGTCCGCGGGCTGTGTTGCCTGCGGCCCGACGTCAGCGGAATCAGCGAGAATATACGCGTCACGAGCATTGTCGGGCGTTTCCTGGAGCACAGCCGCGTCTATTACTTCCGCAACGGCGGCACGGAGGCGATTTTCCTGGGCAGCGCGGACCTGATGCGGCGAAACCTGAGCCATCGCGTGGAAATTCTGTTCCCCGTGCTCAACCCCAAACTGATCCGCCGCGTAAAAGATTTCCTGGATATCGAGCTGACCGACGAAAAGAGGGCCTACCATCTGCACAACGACGGCCACTATACCCGAAGCGCCCGCAGCGCGAATCCGGACGCGGCGGACAGCCAGCTCCATCTTCTGACGCACGAACGCGCGCCCCTGGAGGCCGGTAAAGTGATGACCGTGATGTCGCGCCGGCGGCGAGTGGCCGAGCGTCAGGGCCGCGGCCGAGCAAAGCGTTGAGGGTTCCGCGCCCTCGGTCCGGTCCCCTCCCGCGCCAAGACGCTTTTCCGGCGCCGGGAGCAATTGACGGAGTGAAGTGTGCCCGCGCCCTGCGCCACACCAGAGTCGGGTGAGCCCGGCGCGGTGAGAGAAGAATCAAGAAGCGGGCCAGCGCAAACCGGCCCGCTCGCTCAGGATGGTTTCAGAGGCTGGTTACGTTTTCGGCCTGGAGTCCCTTTGGTCCCCTGCGAACTTCGAATTCGACTGTCTGGCCTTCTGAGAGCGTCCTGTACCCCTCTGACTGAATGGCGGAGTAGTGAACGAAGACGTCCTCGCCTGTCTGGCGGGTGATGAAGCCGTAGCCCTTTGCAGCGTTGAACCACTTGACTGTCCCTTGTTCTCTCACTTCTGTTGCGTCCTTTTGAATTCAGAGAGTAGTTTGTGACTCGTGAACGCTTCCAGCCCCTACCTACAAAAAAAGGCCGCGGGATTCAGCCCGCAGCCTCACTGAAGGTATTCAAGAAGTTCCCACAAGAACAGCAAACCCGAGGTCAGACTAGCAAACCGCACTTTGAAAGCAAGCGAATTCTTGCGGTTGCGGGACCCTTGCTTTGGTGTCCGCTTCTGCAACAAAGAGTCCCACGAGCGGGAAAGGCAGCCGCCCGACCGCTTGCACCATGCGAGCTAACATTGTGGAAATAGAACGGTTGCGCGGCGGCCTGCTGGCCCCTAGGATGCTTCCGCACTGTGGGACGAACTCAGAAATGCGCCACGCCTATGCGGCGCAGCCTTGGACGGGGTTTCGCCACGTGCAGACAGCCATGAATTCCTCCAGCGCAGCAGCCGATTCGGCGACGGTCGCGCCCCTGCGCGTTCTGATTGCCGAAGATCAGCCGGATGTGAGCGAGGCGCTGCGGCTGCTGCTGAAGGGCGCGGGCTACGCGACGGAGTGGGCCAACTCTCCGCCACGTGTTCTGGATGCGCTAGCTCGCTCGGCGTTCGATGCCGTGCTGCTGGACTTGAACTACACGCGCGATACCACGTCCGCCGAAGAAGGCCTCGAGCTGATCGCGCGGCTCCGCGAGCTCGACCGCACACTCCCCATGATCGCCATGACCGCCTGGGGCAGCATCGAAATCGCCGTCGAAGCCATGCGGCGCGGCGCGGGTGATTTTGTGCAGAAGCCGTGGGACAATGCGCGGCTACTCTCCACACTCGATAAACAGATCGAAATCGGCCGCCAGGCGCGGCGGGAAGACGACCGCCTGCGGCGCGAGCGGGCCGAACACGAGGAGGCCCGCGAAATCCAGCAGAGCCTGCTGCCCAAATCGTTGCCCGAATTCGCAGGAATGGAAATGGCCGCGGACTGGCTGCCTACGCGCGTGGTCGCGGGCGACTACTACGATGTGCTGAAGTTCAGCAATACGCGGGCC
>DASPSB010000042.1:0-6214 GCA_035624135.1 Candidatus Acidiferrales bacterium
CCGCGAGCGGCGTGCGCAATCCCGAGCCCGCGACTCGTTGACCCTCCATGCTGCCCGCTGGACTGAGAATCCGGGACGTCTGCATCCGGCCCGCGACGATCCTCGCCCCGATGGCGGGAATCACGGACACCGTCTTCCGCCGGGTGATTCGCGGGCTGGGCGGATGCGGGCTGATTATGACAGAGTTCACGAGCGCGGAGTGCGTGGTGCGGGATTCGCGGCGTTCGCAGCGCTATTTATTGTTCGAGGCCGACGAACATCCCATCACCGGGCAGTTGTTCGGCGCGAATCCGGAATCGATGGCGGCGGCCGCGCGAACCGTGGAGGACCTGGGCTTCGACGCCGTAGATATCAACCTCGGCTGCCCCGCGAAGAAAGTGGTGAAATGCGGGGGATCGGGATTGCTGCGGGATTTGCCGCTGCTGGAGACGATTTTTCGGGCCGTACGCAGTGCGATTCGCATTCCGTTGACGGTGAAAATCCGTGCGGGATGGGACGAGAAGACAATTGTGGCCGCGGACGTGGCGCGGATGGCGGAGGCGAATGGAATCGAGGCCATTGCCGTACACCCACGGACGCGGATTCAGGGATTCGATGGGCGCGCTGACTGGAAGATTATTCGCTCAGTGCGTGAGGCGGTGAACATTCCCGTGATCGGCAATGGCGACGTGCGCACCCCGGAGGATGCCGCGCGTATGGTGACAGAAACGGGCTGCGACGCCGTGATGATCGGACGTACCGCAGCCACGAATCCGTGGATTTTTCGGCAAATCGAGCAATTTATGGCCGACGGGACATATAAGATCCCATTAGATGCTGCGCGGCATGAATTACTGCTGGAGTATTTCCGCAGGTTGGTGGCTGCAGAGACGCCCGATGCTTTGGGGAAGATGAAGCAATTTTCCTGTTGGTTCACCCATGGCGTGCGGAACGGCGGCGAATTGCGGAGAGCGGTGCATCTGTCGAGAACAACGCAAGAAGTTTTTGAGAAGGTGGAGGCCTTTTTTCAGGGGGTGGCCGCGTAGGAGATCCGCAGGCCGACGGGATTCGTCGAAGCCATCAGCGCAAAACGGGAAAGCGGAAATGTTGGGCGAAACTCGTCGTCGGAGCTCTGTTCAGATGTGGTCGAGGCGCTTCGAAGTTTTGGGGAGTTTGGTGAATCCCAAGTCCCGGGCGCGCTTCAATTTTGCGATATAGATGATTTGGCCCGCGTGGTGAGCGAAATGCTCGGCCACCTGGAATGCAGCATAGAGGCCGGTGACGCAATAGCCCTGGATTTCGTACCGGCGAGTAAGAGCCGCTGGAGGCAGGCGGCGGAGGACACCGAGGGCCTCACCTACAGTGGATTCGAGGCGGCGGACAAGGACGCGACAAGATAGCGGGCCACGTTCGGCGAATTCCGCGTCCCGGACGCGCACGTCCGGTGCGCCGCCAAGGCCCGATATGATCCACTGGCGGATGTTTCCGCAGAGATGGAGCGTCAGATTTCCTGCGCTGTTGGAAGTGGAGTTCGGGCGCCACCAGAGGTTCTTCTCGCCGAGTTCGCCGAGACAAGTTACGATGCGCGGTAGATACCGCTCGAGAGTGTCCCGCACCGTGGCGAGGTAGAGCTTGGCGATGCCCGTGGCGCCGGCAGAAGTGTGCCTTCGACGCTTCCCAGAAAAGTTTGCGCGCGGCATTCCTACCGCCTTGCCCGCTGGAGGAGCGCGCGGAGTTTAGAGCGGGAATCGATGTCCATGTCGGATATTTCGAAAGCAACATTTTCAGAGCGCGCATCGCGGATCAAAACCTTGGCGAGGATGCTGCGCAGCCCGGTTTTGATGCGTATGGTGGCAGGGGTGCCCGGCGGAACACGTTCGGCGCACGAACACAGGCCGCCGCCGAGGCTCAGCTCGCGAACGGAAGCGTCGAACTCGCCGTCGGCGGTCGCGAGAGTGGCCTTAAGCTCGCGGGCAAGTTTCAGGCGAGGATAGTAGCGCTGCCGCACTCCCGGAGCGTCAGAGGAACGGTCCAGCGGGGGCGGCTCGAGGTCGGCCGTCTTGTATCCGGCCAATGTGAGAGAAGCTTTGGCCCCCTCCCGGTCGATCTTTTGCAGCGACTGGGCGGCGACAATGCTGATTTCCTGAGGAATGAATGCGCCCTGGTACTCCTCCGATTCCACTAGCTTTTTCAACAGAGGAATGGCGGCGGCGGCATGGAGGCGCCCGAGCGCTTCCAGGGCCTTCACGCGCACGAACAGGGAGCTGAATCGGGCAAGTTCGCCGCCCGCGATGCTGAGCAATAAGGGCACGGGTTCTGAGTCTTCCCCCATCCCGATTTCGTCGATGGCCAGAGGCACGACCAGAGGATCGAACACGTCGAGAAGGAGGGCGAGTAGTCGGCCGCGGTTAGGGGACCCGGCAGAAGCAATCTGGCGCGCTACTGCGTCGTGATAGACGCGGCTCCATTCCGGCAGGCGCGCGCGGAGATCCTCGCCCAGGGCGGCGGGGTCCATGCGGCTGAGCAGGCCGACGGTATTGACGGCGCTTGCGGGCGGGCGAGTGCGGAAAATTCCCTGCAGGGCAGCGGCGGCGCTGGGGCCCAGTTCCATTGCGAGCGAGACGAGCCGGTCGCGCTCCCGGCGGCGCGAACAGCGGCTGATGCGCCCGGCGATGTGTTCCGCCGTAGTGAGGGGGAGCGTACGGAGGATTTCCATCAGTTCGCCTGGGACCGCGGGCATGCGCAGAGCTTCCTCAAGAAAATCGGGAATTCGATTTTCGAGGCCAATGCGCGCCTGCAGGCTCGCGGCGAAATGTTCGTTGCTCTTCTCGATACTCTTGAGTGTGAGCAGGGTTTCCAGCGCCGCGGGATAGCGGCGCAGCGTGGCGGCTTCCTGGCCCAGAAGTACAAACGCAGAACATATCAGCTTCTGGATATCAGGCTGGGTCTCGCGCAAAATCTGCTCGCCTACCCGGCGAATGGCCGCTGGTAACGCGCGTCGCTCGGGACGCGGGTAATACGCCGCGAGGTCTTTCAATCCCAGGGCCACGCGTTTTCGCGCATCCGCCGAAGCGCTCTGGATGCAGGAGACGTATTTGAGCAGCACCTTCTCGAGTTTATCGGTTTCGTTCCGTTCCGCGAGCTGATCGGCATACTGGCGCACATGGCGCGAGGGAATCTGCCAAGCTTCATCTGAGAGAAGGACGCCGAGCTTGGTTTCTTCGGGCATGCGCGACCAGAATTCCTGCTCCAAGACGTCAGGAGGGCGGTTGAGATCGAAACCAGCTTGCTTCAACTTTTCTTCATAGGAGCCCAAGGTTTCGCGTAGCGTATCGATTTCGCGGTTCATCCGGCTCAGGATGTTTGTCACGGCATCCACGCGGGTGCTGCCGCTTTCATACCGTTCCATGGCCAGGCGGACAGCGAGGTGCTCGGCCATCTGCAGGAGCACTGGCGGCGGAGGCTCTTTGGGCGGGACGGCCTCGGCAAATTCCTTGAGCACGCGCTGGAGCAGCACCTGGCTGGGCGGAGAGATTTGGGCGAATTCCTGGCGCCATTGCGCGGGCGCAAGCGTGCCTCCGTCGCCGCCATCCCGCGCGAGTTTCACGAGAAGACGGATGGCCGCCGTAGTTTCCTCCTCGCCCAGCGCAGGCGGCGACGCGAAGCCGCCGCTCGGCCCGCTTCCGGCGGGACCCATTCCCGCAGCGGTCAAGATTCCAAGCAGCTTGGCGGGATCGTTCAGCAAGCCGTGCACCTGGGCGGCGTCGGCGCTGAACGATTCGGCCAGCAGTGCGGCGGCCATGCCGCTCCCGCCGGGAGCTGCGGAGGCCGCGGCTCCGGCACGGACAAATCGAATCTCGTTGATGCGGATGCCGGATTTCGATTCGTCTCCGAGGACATCTTTCAATCTGTCCGGAATTTGGCCGGGGTCGGCGGCGCACTCAGCGAAGACACGCACGAGATGGAGGAACGATTCGGGATGCGCGCGCGGAGTAAAGGTAATGCTGGCAAGATCGGCATCGCCCAGCAAGTGGACAAATCCTTGTTCGGCCGGCCCCACCTTTACAGCTTCGCCGTTGACCAGCAGGCGCTTTTCGGTGACCGCGAATTCCAGGTTCTGGCCGTTCCGCTCTTTGAGCGCGGCGGAGAGCGCGTTCCACGCTTCCACGGACTTCGAGTTGGTCTGCACGTGCTCAACGCCATACATCTGCGTAGACTTGAAGAGCAGGTTCCAGCTGCGCAGGAACTTACCGACCGCGGAACTAGGGGGCAGTGCAGTTGGCGCGGGAGTCATACGCCCTGACCTTGGCATATTAAACCCTCGCCGCGGCACACAGTAAAGAGAGGAGTCGCGAAGGAGAACCCAGAGCCGAGCGGGATCGGCGACCAGGCGGGAACTTAGCGGCCTGAGGGTGCCGGAACTGTCCCGGGGAGGGACGAGAGCTTCAAATGGAGCAATAGGATGACGAGGCCAGGGGATGGGCTGCCAGACTTTGCGGAATCGGAGAAGTCTGCGTCGACCAACTCAGCCCGCGAAAATGTGGACGCCGTGGTGATCGCTTTTCCAGGACAGATTACGCCGTAATAGTCTCTGGGGCTTTCCGAGTCGCTGAAAAGCGAGCAGGCTTCATCTTCGGTGACAATCGGCCAATCGGAGTGGCGAAGGAGGTCAGAAAGGTGAGAGAAGTCATCGACCCTGGCGCTGAGGACGAGGTCGAGATTCCTTTGGGGTGAGGATGCGGAGGACTCGGAGGGCGGCTGGACCACAACGAAGAGGACGTCGTGGGTCTGGCTTGTGCTCCGCGGGCTGGTATAGGCGGGGACACTGCTATTTCCGGTCGCTTGAGTCAGTTGGCGTGTGACGTGGGTGACTGTAAGCTGGCCGGAAATCTCAAGACGCCCATCGCGACGAATCCGGGCGCTCGTCGTGTGGAAGCTCATGGTGGTATAACGCAGCAGCGGTGCGACAATTTCACTGTGGAGCGTCCCGTCGGGCGCCAGCAGTTTCGCTCCTTCACCGCCGGGGACGATGGCCAGATCCAGGCTCGAGGAGGAAGGGTCGTTACTCACGAGTCTTATCCTGCCCGCAGCCTGGGCGACGCCGACATTTATAACGCCAGCCACAGCCTCAGGTTCGCCGCGAACCCAAAGTGCGGCGTAGGAATGACCGGCGTCAATCTGTGATGGGAAGGTTTGGGCAGCCGCAGCCAAGGACAAAGCAGTGGCCAGAGCGAGTAGTACGAAAAGGCGTGAACGACAAGCCCACATCGTAAATCCCTAGCCGCAAGACGCGCGAACCGGGACCCAAATCGGGGGAGAGACCATGCAGAGCCCCGTCCCCCACGACCCCCTGGCTCATCCTCGGCGCCGTGCTTACTCCTGAGCGCCCGCACCGTATTAGATGGAACCGTAGCAGCAAAGTTTCGGCAATTTTTCGAGTCGGGGATCGAACCTTCAGAGACGGACGGATCGGTTCTTGCGGATTGTTGCGGCCAGCACCCGCGGCAAGGAAGGTTGAGGAGGATGCCTACCGGCTCCCGGCAACTGACTGAGCGGGAAGTTTGAGGTGCAGCAATATGGTAACAGGGCCATCGGGTGGGGCGTCGTGCCTTGGCTGCCCTGAGTAGTCCTTGGACCATGGTCTCGCTGGTTGGAAGGAAGCAGTGGTGGTGATGGCTTTTCCGGGGCAGAGGATGCCTCTGTAATCCTTTTCGCCGTCCGACGCCGTGGAGGGTTCGCAGTGCTCATCCTGAATCACTGCGGGCCAGTAGGAATCGAGAATGGCAGCGGGCAGTTTGAGAAAGGCCTCTGCGTTGATCGTTGCGCTCACGAGAAGCTCGGAGTTTTTCTGGAGGTATGCCGTCAGAAATTCCGCCCGCGGCGTGGCCAATACGAAGGTAACCGTGGCCGAGTCTTGGGAAGTTTCCGGGTCCGTGTAGGTCTGAGAATTGTTTCCGCTGTTCCAGGCGATGGGGATCAGCTCTCTGGTGACGTGTGTAATTCTCAATTCGCCGGTGAACGCCAGGCGGCCGTCGTGCCGGACCCGCGCGCGCGTGCTGCGGAATTCCATGGCTGTGTAACGCAGCACGGGAGCGACGACGTCGGGACGCAGCGTCCCGTCCGAAGCAAGCAGTTGGCTGCCCTCGCCACCAGGGACGAGGGAAAAATGGAGGGCGGAAGTGGCGGGGTCGGCGAGAATGAGGTCGATTTTGCCTGCCAATCGAGCGACGCCGAC
>DASPSB010000050.1:0-3698 GCA_035624135.1 Candidatus Acidiferrales bacterium
TCTTTGCTTCGTTCACGGCCGGCTCAAACATCCGCAGTGCCCTGGCGGCTAGCCCCGCGCCCACGACAAAAAACCAGACTCCGGCCCAACCTGCTCCGCAAAGCGTCAGCGTGATGCCGGTCAAATTAATCACGACCGCAGCCTGCAAGACGCGCGGTCGAAAAGGCTTCAATCCCAGGAACACCGGCATCCACTTTGCGCTGAATCCCCACACGAACGGAACCAGGAATCCCCAAGCCACCAGCGCCAGAAACCCCTGGTCAAACTCGTGCGGAAATGCCGGCGTCTCTCCGCGCACCGCCACGTAGAAACAGGCTGCCAGGTTTGTCATCAGCACCAAAAGCAATCCCGTACTCGCGCTCGCAACCACCAGGATCCACGGCTCGAACCTGCCCGTTCCGCCGGGACTGGGGCGATGCCGCGAAACCACGTAGAAGAAAATTGCAAACGCCGCCAGTTCGAGGATCGCGGACGCGGGCAGCAAGACCCGCCATTCCCAGAAATAAACGTTGGCCACCCAGCGCATGGCCGCTCCCGCCGTCCACATCGCCCAGCACACCCACGCGGCATGGAAGAACGAACTCGCGCCATCGCGCAACTTGGGAATCGAATAGAAACCAATCCCCAGGATAAATGTCCCCACCCAGCCGAACACCTGCGCGTGCCCGTGCGCCTGCAGCCACGCCGCAGACACCGATGCTGTGCTCTCCCGCCCGCTGATTTGCAGAAGATTCCACACGCCCAGAAACGTGCCCGGAAAAATCATGAACAGCAGTCCCGTGCTCACAAAGGTCATCAGCAAGCGTGAGAGGGCTTCCTCCCGCATCCTGGCCATCGCAAACACTTTCTCCGGCGAGTTGGCAGCGCTCCGGGATTCCTCGGCGACGCGCGCCGGCACGTTTGCTGCAGCTGCCATCACGAGCCGCTCCGGCCCAGCATCGCAGCCTCCAGTTCCAAGGCGCGGGGGAACAGAATGTTGTTCTCCAGGTGAACGTGCTCGTGAAGGTCGGTCTCGAACTCGCGCAGCTCCTGGTACAGCGTCTGATACGAGGCGCATCCATCCGCAGGCGCCAGGTAGCCCCCGCTCGCTTTCCGAATCCGTTTCACCAGATCTCCTGCCGCATCGTGTTCTTTCATCATCATGTGGATCGGGTTCTGCACGGTCCCGAAAAAAGGCGGCTCTAGAGACGCGCCCGCACGGAAAGACCTCTCCATCGCCTCGATGTACGGGAACAGAATCAGCTCTTCCTTCTGCATGTGCGCACTCATTTCGTGCGCCACTTCCAGGAAGAGCTCCTCGATCTCGGCGAGTTCAGCGCGATTCTCGCCGTGCTTGGCTCGCACCTTTCCCGCCAGCGGCCGAACCCGCCCGATCGCTTCCCGCACGTATCCGTGATGTTTCTCCCGAATGTGCCGGGTCAGTTCGCCCAGCGGCGCCGAAGTCCAATGGGCGTCCTCTGCGGTGGCTGTGCCGCCTGCTTCTCGCAGCCGCCTCGAAATGTCTTCCACGGATGTTCCCGCCGCCAGGCACGCATCCCGCAGCGAATGGCCTCCTCCGCAGCAGTAATCCACTCCGGCATCTTCGAACACTCGCTTCGCCTTCGGCTCGGCCATCACGATGTCGCTCACTTTGCTGTCGCCGCTCAATTTCATGGTTTCCTCCGCTACGGCGTGATTCTGGGAGGCAGCCCGCCTGTCGGCAGTGACTAAAGTCACGTCCGCAAAATGATTGGAAGTGTGAGGTTTATTGCGAAGAGGACTGCTCGCGCCGGAGCCCTTCGAGGTCTTTCACCAGGATCTTGCGTCCCTCCACTTCCAGAAATCCTTCGGCCTGCAGCCGGCTCAAGTTGCGCGATACCAGTTCGCGCACGGTGCCCAATTCAGCCGCCAAGTCCTGATGGCTCTTCGTCAACTCCACGCGAATCCCTGATTTCGATGTGGTTCCCTCGGCCTCTGCAAGCCGCACAATCAGGGCAATCAGCCGCTGCCTGACCGTGGTGAATGATAGGTCCTCGATGATGCCGACCAGCCGCCGCAGCCGCGCCCCCACCACGGCAAGAACTTTCAACGCCACTTCCGGATGCTCGCGGCAGAAATTCTGGAAGTCTTTTCGTGACACGAACAGGACTTCCGTGTCCTCCAGCGCCGATGCCGATGCCGGATAACTTCCTCCATCGAACACTGGCAGCTCGGCAAACGAGCTTCCCGGCCCTTCTACCGCCAGCACCTGCTCGCGCCCCGCCGCGGACAGTTTGAAAATGCGGATTTTTCCCGCCGCCACAAGATACAGCCCTGCAGAGGGATCGCCTTCGCTGAACAGCAGTTCGCCGCGATGGAGTTGCCGGCTCGTCACGCGCGCCCGCAACGCCCGCATCTCCGCTTCTGTGAGGTTGGCAAACAGCGGAGTCTTCCGCAGAACGGCTTCGTAGTTTTCGCCCATTGCTCGGCTTTCCGGACGCGCCAATAGTATTTCAATTTGGGCCGTTCCGGTGGGGTTCGCATGCCGCGGGACGACTGGCGCAGCCCGGCACAAATGCAAGGATTCGCCCGTTATTGGCCCTGCAGCGCGCGAACTTCGTCGATGATGCGGAGGGTCACCTCAGCGGCAGCTTGCTCGACCTCGGGAGAGAGCTCGGCCCCAGCCGCGAAGTTCTTCCCTTCAATTCCATATACGATCAAGCGCGCCGGCATTTGGTTCATGGTGCGTGCCATCTCCACCGCCTCCGCCACGCCGAATCCGTGCGTCGAATAGCGGAACATGCGGCGGGGAATCGCTGCGGCCCTCGCGTCCAGGCGGTGAACGGTTCCCGGCGCTGCGCCCGAATCAACCGCATCCACCAGGATCACTGTTCCGGCCCCTTTCCACAACTCCAGCAATCCCGCTCCGTCGCCGCTCTCTTCACAGATAGCGGCGCCCTCTGTGATTTTTCCCCGCACGCGCTGCGCCACCGCGAGCCCAGCCCCATCGTCGCTGCGAAATGCGTTGCCGACTCCGATGATGCGTATCGCCGGTTGGGCTGCGCTCATTTGCGCTCGAGGTGCAGCTTCAGGAAGTGCGTCGCGCACGAGATGCACGGATCGTAGTTGCGAATCGCCTGCTCGCATTCCCATTGCAATCTTTCCTCGGGCAGTTCGATGTTTGCCGAGACGAAGGCGCGCAGATCCTCTTCGATGCTCTTCTGGTTCTGCGACGTCGGTGGAACGATCTTCGCGTCGAGGATCACCCCGTGGTCATCCAGTCGGTAGCGATGGTAAAGGATCCCGCGGGGCGCTTCCGTGCATCCGTAGCCGGTGGCCACGCGAGGCTCGGCCTTCACCGCCGGCCGCGCCGGCATCTCGAATCCCTCTAAGATTCGCAAGGCTTCGTCGCACGCGTACACCAGTTCCACGCTCCGCACGACAACGCTCTGGAACGGGTTCCGGCACGTCGTGCCCAGTCCCGCGCCGCGCGCCGCCTCCTGCGCCAGCGGCGAGAGCTTGTCGAAATTCAGGCTGTACCGCGCCTGCGGTCCCACGAAGTAGGCGCCGCGCTCCCGGAGAAGAGAGTGGAGCGCATTCGAGCGCGCCACATGTTCTTCGACAAAATGCTGGTCGTATTCACGGACCGGAATGTCCAGTCCTTTGTTCGAAACCAGCCGTCCTTCGTTGAGTGAGTATTCCTGCGGATGCCGCAGAGCCACAAACTCATAGTCGCGCTC
>DASPSB010000058.1:0-12464 GCA_035624135.1 Candidatus Acidiferrales bacterium
AATTCACCCAAAAGACCATGAAGACGGGAAGCAGCCAGAGAGGGGCGCGCTCGCCGCGGAAGTGCCGCCACAGAATTAAAAAGGATGCGGTGAAGAAGAGCGTGGTGAAAACTTCCGAGCGGGCTTCGGTGCCATAAGCGATGGCAGGCACGGCGAGGATGGCGAGCAGCGCGGCGAGACGCCCGCGGCCCAGAAGCAGCAAGGCGACGGCGAGCAGGCAGGCCAGGGCGTTGAGCCAGGAAAGCGCGGCCCATCCGCCGAGATGCCAGATGCCATAGAGGAGCAGGCCGGAACCGGGAGGGTAAATCCACTCGTTGCCGTGAGCGGTGGTGGAGAGAACGTCGGTGGAGGGGATGGAATGATGCTGGAGGATGTAGCGGCCGGTGGCCAGTTGCCAGCCGAGATCGTAGTCGGCGACGGTCTTGAGGCCGGCGAGAAGGGCGTAAAGAAGAGCGAGGGCGATGAGGGCGGCGCGGATAGGATCGCGAGGCATTGGGATTTCATTGTGAGGGCGGGCCGTGAGAGACGGAAGGGGAAAAGGCGAGACCGGGAGTTACAGGGAGGGCACCGAGTGTGAGCGGACAGTGAGAAGGGAAAGAAAGACAGAGACGAAGGACCACACGGCAGAGGCTGCTCCAGCGGCCTGGAAAGCGTCTTGCAATTCCGAATCGCATTAGTATGATATGCCGTTCGCTGGCATCTCCTGGGCTTGGGAGTGTGCAACTGCGGCGCGGGTGTACCGTTGCGTGCCATGCGCCGAATGGGGGGTAGATGACAGAACGATCTGGCGAGCGCGGTTCAGCAGCGGTAGCGGCATCCCTGGCAATCTTCCTAGTCCTGATGGTCGGCATAACCCTGTACTTCTTCCTAGCAAAAACCTGGTGGTATCCGCCCCCGATCAACGACTTCGGACGTGAGATTGACGCGCAGTTCACGCGCACGTTCATCATCACGGGGATCGTGTTTGTGGCCTCGCAACTGGGACTGGCGTGGCTGGTGTGGCGGTACCGGGCGAACGGGGGGCGGGTGAGCCACTTCGAGGGCAACAACACGATGGAAGCGGTGTGGACGACGGCGACGATCGTATTGTTCGTGGGACTCGGGCTATTCGGGCGCGCGGCATGGGCGCAGCTTCACTTCGAAGCGATCCCACAAGATGCCATGGTGATCGAGGTGACTGGAAAGCAATTCAACTGGATTTTCCGGTATCCGGGGGCGGACGGCGTGTTCGGACGCACAGCTCCGGAATTCGTGGACGAGACGAACCAGGTGGGAATCGACCCGAAAGATCCCGCAGGACAGGACGACGTGGTGACCCTGACGCTGGGCGTGCCGGTGGGGCGCGAGATCAAATTGATCGAGAAATCGCAGGACGTGACGCACGGGTTTTTTGTCCGCGAGCTGCGGCTGAAACAGGACGCGCTTCCGGGGATGGCGATTCCGGTGCATTTCCACATCGATCCGGACAAAGCAGGGGGGGAATACGAGATCGCCTGCACGCAGTTGTGCGGGTCGGGGCATCACCGCATGCGGGCGACGCTGAAGGCGATGACGGAAGCGGACTTCGAAAAGTGGCTGGCCAACGAGAAGGCGCAGTGAGGAGCGGGGAGCAGCGGGAATGAGGGGAGGGCATTGATGGGCGCACACGCCGGCGCGGCGCATGTTCACGCGCCTCCGTCAGGATTCATCCGGAAATACATCTTCAGCAAAGACCACAAAGTAATCGGGCTCCAGTATTACCTGCTGGCGGTGGTGGCGGTATTTACCGGGATGTTACTCTCGGTGCTGATGCGTATCCACCTGGTGTGGCCGACGGTGAAGCTGCCCTTATTCGGCGGCGACCCGACGCCGGAACAATACCTGGCGCTGATGACCATGCACGGAACGATCATGGTGTTCATGGTGCTGACCACGGCGCCGCAGTCGGGGTTCGGCAACTACTTCCTGCCCATCCAGATCGGCGCGGCAGACATGGCGTTTCCGACGCTGAACATGATGTCGTTCTGGACGGTGTTCATTTCGTTCGTGTGCCTGATCGCGGCGTTTTTCGTGGAGGGAGGAGCGCCGATCAGCGGATGGACGGCGTACTCGCCGCTCTCGACGCTGGGATCCATCTCCGGTCCGGGCGAGGGGCTGGGGCAGACGATGTGGGTGATTTCGATCGCGTTTTTCTGCGCGTCGTCGCTGATGGGCGCGATCAACTTCATCACGACGACGATTGATTTGCGCGCGAAGGGAATGACGATGATGCGCCTGCCGCTGACGGTGTGGGCGTGGTTCATCACGGCAATCCTGAGCCTGCTGGCGTTTGGCGTGCTGCTGTCGGCGGGAATCCTGATGCTGCTGGACCGGATCGGGGGGACAAGCTTTTTCATCCCCGGCGGGCTGGTGGTGAGCGGAGTGGTGCAGAAGCAGCATACGGGGGGCTCGCCGCTGCTGTGGCAGCACCTGTTCTGGTTCTTCGGCCATCCGGAGGTGTACATCGCGATCGTGCCGGGGATGGGAGTGGCGTCACACACGCTCTCGCTGTTTGCGCGCAAACCGGTGTTCGGTTACCGGGCGATGGTGTATGCGATGTCGGCCATCGGGATCCTGGGATTCATGGTGTGGGGCCATCACATGTTCGTGAGCGGAATGAGCCCGTACACGGGATTCGCGTTTTCGATGATGACCATGGCGATCGGGGTTCCCTCGGCGATCAAAACCTTCAACTGGCTGGGGACACTGTGGGGCGGGCAGATTCGGTTCACGTCGGCGATGTTGTACGCGATCGGGTTCGTAACGCTGTTCGTGTCCGGCGGGCTTTCGGGGCTGTTTCTGGCGCAGCCGTCCGTGGACCTCTATCTTCACCAGACATATTTTGTGCCCGCGCATTTCCACCTGGTGATGGGAGTGGCGGCAATTTTCGGGATGTTCACGGCGAGCCATCTGTGGTTCCCGAAGGTGACTGGGCGAATGCTGAACGAGACGCTGGGCAAAATCCATTTCTGGATCACACTGCCGGGAACCTACGCGATCTTCATGCCCATGCACTACCTGGGACTGGCGGGCGCGGAACGGCGGTACGCGGATTCGACCGCAGTGCAGTACCTGCCGGCACTGCAACCGATCCAGCACTTTATCTCCATCGCCGCATTCATCACGATTGCCGCGCAGATCCTTTTCGTTATCAACCTGATCTGGAGCTACAAATACGGCGCGAAGGCCGAGGAGAATCCGTGGGAGGCCACAACGCTCGAGTGGACCATTCCTTCGCCGCCGCCGCACGATAATTTCGGCGGGCAAGAGCCTTCGGTGTACCGCGGCCCGTACGAGTACGGCGTGCCCGGGTACAAAGAGGATTATCTGCCGCAAAGCATTGAGCCAGGAAAGCTGGTGACCGAGGCCGGAGACTAGAGAGCGGCGAGGAGCGATGCCGGGCACGTCCATAGTCGACGATCTGGAGATGGCCACGAGCGGAGGCGCGGGCGGCGGGTCTGCCGCAGGTCCGCCGGAAGGCCGCGGAGGGGGAGGCGGCGGGCGCGGCGGCGGCGACGGGGATTCGCAGCCCGCTCCGCGGCCGCGCGGAGCTTCACGCCGGATTTACTTCACGGGGATCTGGCTGGCGCTGGCGGCGATTCTGATGTTCTTCATGTCGTTGGTGAGCGCCTACATCGTGCGGAAAAGCTCGGCGGACTGGCAGGCAGTGCTGCTGCCGCGCGTGTTGTGGCTGAACACGGCGGTGCTGCTTCTGAGCAGTTGGGCGCTGGAGACGTCGCACCGGGCGTGGGAGCGGGACGATGCGAAGGCCTTCCGCGCGTGGTGGGGGGGGGCGACTGGCCTGGGAGTGCTGTTCTTGGTTGGCCAGGTCGTGGCGTGGCGGGAGTTGGCGGCGGCAGGGGTATATCTGGCGACAAACCCGAGCAGCAGCTTTTTCTATTTGTTGACGGCGGCTCACGGACTGCATCTGGCTGGGGGACTGGCTGCGCTGGTGTACGTGCTTACCCGTGACTGGCTGCGGCTGCGCGCATCGGGCGGGGTGGCGGCAGAGGTTGCCGGGATTTACTGGCATTTTATGGACGGGCTGTGGGTGTTCCTGCTGCTCGTCCTGACACTGGGACGGTGACGCATGACCGAATCGCACAGCGAGGTGGTGACGGGCGCGTGGAGCGGGGGCGGTTCGCCCTACGCGATGGGCCACAAGAAGCTGGGGATGTGGCTGTTCATCGTTTCAGACGTGATGACGTTCACGGCGCTGCTGATGGCCTACAGCTACTCGCGAGTATCGAATCCGGACTGGCCGTCGCACGTTTTCCCGATATGGCCGGCGATCGCGTTTTCCACCACGATGACGGTGGTGCTGCTGGCGAGCAGCTTGACGATGGTGATGGCAGTGGCGGCGGGGCACCGAGGAGACCGGGGCGCGGCGGTGAAGTGGCTGCTGGCCACGATGGCTGGCGGGCTGATTTTCTGCGGGCTGCACATCACGGAATGGTTCCACCTGATCGAAGAGGGGTTGCGGCTGTTCTCGAATCCGTGGGGCTCTCCGTTGTTCGGCGCGACATTTTTCGGGATCACCGGGCTGCACATGACGCACGTGATGTGCGGGGTGATCTATCTGGGAGTGATCGCGTACGGGTTCGGGACGAAGCGGTTTACGAGCGAGGACGTGGAAGTGAGCGGGCTCTACTGGCACTTCGTGGACCTGGTGTGGATGTTCGTGTTCCCGATGATCTATTTGATGAGCGTGAAGTACTAGCGAGGAGAAGGGAATGAGCGAGCACGCAGAGGCAACGCATACAGCGGAACATGCAGGTTCCACGCGGCTGTTCCTGGTCGTGTGGATCAGCCTGGTGGTGATCACGATGGTCGAAGTGTTCATCGCGTATAAGAATGTTGGGACGGTGGCCATGCTCCTCATGCTGATCGGACTTTCGGTGCTGAAAGCGGGGCTGATCGTGGCCTATTTCATGCACATGCGGTTTGAGAAGTTCGGGCTGTTCCTGACGCTGGTTCCGGCAACGATTTTCTGCATCGGAATGATGACTGTGATTTTTCCGGACAGCATGCGGCTGTTCCATATAAGGATGATGCACTGAGAAAGCGGAAGCAGGGAGGCAGGGAAGCAGGACAGAGAAGAGGAACCGGATGCGGAAGTGGCCAGGCAGAATCGGTGCGGTGATTGCGATGACGCTGGCGGTGGCGCCGCGGGCGTTGTCGCAGGGGTGCGCCATGTGCTACACCGAGGCTGCGGCGCAAAGCCCACGCGCGAGGCATCAACTGGACCTGGCCATATTGACCCTGCTGGTACCCAGCGTGCTGATGTTCGCGGGAGTGCTGGTCGCGGCGTTCCGGCGGCGGGAACGTGATGCGATTGACGGTGAAGAGGCGAGACGAGTCACGCCCACTGCGACGATTTCCATTCCTGCAAAAGGCCGCCGAATGACGGCACGACCATCGCCCGAAAGCATCTAGTGCACTTCAGAATTGTCTTTTCCAGCCTGGAATTTGTAGCCTGACAACTGCCCAGTCATGCGTAGCTCAGAAGAGGAAGTCGTCCGTCTCAGTGCACGACCGCGGTGGCTACTGCGGCGGCGACGCGGTCGATTTGCTCCGCGGTCAGTTCGGGATAGATGGGGAGCGAGAGCACTTCGAGGGCGGCGCGCTCGGCGTGGGGCATCGAACCGGGCTGGTAGCCGAGATGGGCGAACATGGGCTGGAGATGGAGCGGCACGGGGTAGTAGACGGTGCTGGCGATGCCTTCCGCGGCGAGATGCTTCTGGACGCGTTCGCGGTCAGCCAGGCGCAGGGTGTACTGATGGTAGACGTGCGTCGAGCCGGGCGCGACGTGCGGAAGCGTGAGCCCGGGAACGGCGCGCAAGTATTTGTCGTAGTGCGCGGCGTGCGATTGCCGCGCCGCGGTCCATGCGGCCAGGTGACGCAGCTTGACGCGGAGAATGGCGGCCTGGAGCTCGTCGAGGCGGCTGTTCCATCCCTGCTCTTCGCTGATGTATTTGTGCGCGACCGTGCCGTGGCCGCGAAGGCTGCGCAAACGGGCGGCGGCCTCGTACGATGAAGTGAGGATCATTCCGCCGTCGCCGGCGGCGCCCAGATTCTTGGTGGGATAAAAGCTGAGACAACCGAAATCGCCGAAGGAGCCGACGGGCCGGCCCGCGAATGTGGCGCCGATAGCCTGGGCGGCGTCTTCGATGACCATGAGCTGCGCCGAGCCGGCGATGGCGAGGATTCTCTCCAGATTGGCGGGCTGGCCGAAGAGGTGGACGGGGACGATGGCTTTGGTGCGCGGAGTGATGCGGCTTTCAATCTGTGCGGGATCGAGGTTGAAGGTGTCGAGGGAAATGTCGCAAAAGACGGGAGTCGCACCAAGCAGGCTGACTGTATCAGCGGTGGCGATATAACTGAACGCGGGAACGATCACCTCGTCGCCGATACCAACGCCCGCAGCACGCAGGGCGAGCAGAAGGGCGTCGGAGCCGGAGGCAACGCCCACGGCGTGAGCGGCCCTGCAGGTCTGGGCGATTTCTTTTTCGAAGTCTTCGACCTGGGGGCCCAGAATGAATCTGCCGCTGCGCAGAACTTCTTCGATCGCGGCGCGCAGTTCGTGCTGGATAGACTGGAACTGCGCGACGAGGTCGAGCATGGGGATGGGAGCGGACATCAAAGCACCTTGCCTGAGAGCGGCGAAGGCGTTGTTGGGTTCACTGGTTCCAAACCTTGGATTCGTGCACGGCCAAGCGTGGCTGTGTCACTGGACTATCGGAGGCGAGCGGGAGGATCGGCCGCCGTGGGCATGTCTGCTGAGGGCGGGGCTGGCGGCATGTCCGCCTGGCGTGAAGGCGCGGGCCGGGGGAGCCCAAGGCCTCGATTCATTTCCAGGTGATCCTTCGCGCAGGCGGGGCAATAAGACTTTCCGGTTTCGTCGTCGCGCAGGCTGACGAGTTCGTAGCAGCCGTGGATGCACTCGCAGTAGCCCGTGCCTGCGGACGTTTTGATCGGGACAAGCGCCATGAAAGAGCCTCCGCGAAGGATAGTAGCGGGACGGGTGATGGGAGGCAAGAGAGGGAAATGAAGCAGGCATGACCGCGCCGACAACCTGGGTGGTTCGTTGAGGGCCAGACCCAACAGCGGCGCACAGGCTGGAAGCCTGGGCTCTGGCTACTGGCCTTTCATCTCGTAGTCGTGGAAGGGCTTCTGATAATTCTGGCGGAGTTCGACCCAAACGGTGTCGGGGATGGTACCGAAGACCTCCACGACTCTGGGATCGAATTGGCTGCCGGCGTGTCTGCGAATTTCCTCTTTGGCTTGATCGAGGGGAAGGGCCTTGCGATAGGGGCGATCGGAAATCATGGCATCGAGCGTATCGGCCACGGCGAACACGCGCGCACCGAGGGGAATCTGGTCGCCTTTCAGATTACGGGGATAACCGCTGCCGTCGAATTTTTCCTGGTGCGAGAGGACGATCTCGGAGGCTTCACGGAGGAACGGGATGCGCTCGAGGACTTGATAGCCAATGTCGCAGTGCGTGCGCATGATAGCGGTCTCTTCCGGGGTGAGCGGGCCGGGCTTGCGCAGGATACTGTCGGGGATGCCCATTTTTCCGATGTCGTGAAGAAAGGCGCCGCGCGCAATCTGGCGGAGTTCGGCTTCACCGACGCCCATGGCGCGGGCCATGACGATGGTCATGGCGGTGACGCGCTGGCAATGGCCTTCGGTCTCGGCGTCCTTGAGGTCGAGCGCGCTGGCCAGGGCTTCCAGCGTGTAGTCGTAGGATTGCTCGAGTTCTTCGAGGGCCTGGGAGAGCTGGAGGGTGCGCTCCTCGACGCGGCGTTCGAGCTCCTGCTGATAGAGGCGGTTCTCGTAGATCAGCCGGCGGTGCTCGAGAGCGCGGCGGACGCTGAGAAAGAGCTGTTCCTTCTCGAAGGGTTTGAGAATGTAGTCGTAGGCGCCGCGACGCATGGCTTCGATGGCGGTGGAGATGTCATGCATGGCGGTGACCATAATGACGGGGATATCGCCGTCGTAGCCGCGAACCATTTCGATAAGCTTGAGGCCATCCAC
This sequence comes from Candidatus Acidiferrales bacterium, assembly GCA_035624135.1. Classification (GTDB taxonomy): domain Bacteria; phylum Acidobacteriota; class Terriglobia; order Acidiferrales; family UBA7541; genus JOPF136. Next base: position 8,059 of record DASPSB010000058.1, read on the forward strand.
GCCGGGCATGACCAGGTCGCTGAGCACGAGATCAAATCCACCTTCGCGCATGGCGCGGATGGCTTCCTCGCCGTTGGGCGCGGTCTTGCATTGGTATCCCTGGGCGGTGAGAAGAGTGGACACGACTTCACGAATGGCTTCTTCGTCATCGACGATGAGGATGCGTTCTGGGCTCACCTGGGGCTCCTGAAAGCTCCCCCAGTATAAGGCTGAGCACAGTGGGCCGCCAGATTTATTGCCCTTGTAGACACTCCGGTCCATAGTGCCAAACTGGCGTCCGTAAAACCCTCTCGCGCCACCCGATCCCGCCAGACGGGAGCGGGCGTGCGCTAACCGACAGTGCGGTGATGGCCGGAAGCGGTCTCCTCACACTCGGCTGGCAAAACGCGGCGGTGTCGCTGCTCATCTGCTTGCTGTATGCCCTGTTGTATCCCCAATTCCGCGAGAAAGCGTTCCGCCTGTGGATTTTCGGATGGGCGTTTTCCTCCCTGTTCGGATTTGCGACCAACGAAGCTCCGCTGGCGGTGCGGGCGGGAGCGTTGCTGGCGGCGATTGCTGGGTCGGCGCTGCTGCTGGCCAGCATCATGGAATGGATCGGCTGGGAAGGGCGTTTGCATTACCTGTGGCCGCTGGGCCTCTCGCTGATCGGGCTGGTGTTGCTGGGATTCGTCGTGGCGCCGCGCTCGGTGTTCTCCTGGTGGAGCGCGCATCTGTTGCACGCCGGATTTTCGATCGGAGCGGGATGGTTGCTGTGGCGATCGCGGCTGCGAATAAGCTTCCCGGCGCTCGCTGCGCTCAGCGGCGTGATGCTGGTTCGCGGAGTGCATCTGCTGGATCCAAGCCATGTGCCGGGGTCGATAGAAAACCCGTTGCGGCAGCATCTGGATTTCGTGCTCTCGGCGGCAGTGGGAATCGCGATGATGGTGGTGGTGGTCTCGGAAATCCGGCGAAGATCGCGGCAATTGGATCGCGGCCTGGAAAACTTTGCCGGACTCTCGAGTGCAGCGGCAGGGGCATCAACCGTAGCAGAACTGCGGCACATGGTTCTAGAGCGCATGCTGGTGCAACTCCGGGCATCGGCGGGCTGGGTGGGCGAGGTGACAAAGGACGAGAAGGGCGCCCGCTTGAAGCTGGTGTGCGTGGCGGGATTCTCTGATGGTTTCCGGCGCGAGCCGCCCGAGTTCGAGAGGAGCGAATCCTGGCTGGAGCAGGTTGCCGGTTCCGGTACGTTGGTGATGACGGTGGAAGGCGAGTCGGGCGCCGAGTTGAGGCGCCTGTTGCGTTCGGAGCGGCTGGCGTCGCTGGTTTGCGCGCCGATTCGTGCAGAGGCGTTAGGAGCAGACGCGGGGGGCGAACTGCAGGGCATTCTGGCGGCGGGTTCGAGCAACCCGCACGAATTCAATGAGGCGGACTGTCGTTATCTGGCGAGTGTGGCAGCACTGGTAGAGGTGCACGAGCAACGGCTGCGGCTGGAGCAACAAAACACGCAGGCGAAGCGCCAATGGGCTGCATTGCTCGACGAGGTCGAGGACCCGGTAATACTTCACGACGACCGCTACCGGATCGTGCAGGCGAACGCGAGCGCCGCGCGGAGGCTGGGGCGGGATGCGCGAGACCTGGCGGGCCGGCTGCTGCGCGAAGTCTTGCGGCCCGGCCCGGCGCATTGGAACCATTGCCCGTATTGCGAGGAGGTGGCGGGGCATCCGCACGCACGGGATCCAAACTTCGGAGGTTTCCTGGCGTCGACGGCGGCAGCGCTGGAAGGAGCGGACGGGCGGCCCTCCACGCTGCATCTGCTGCGCGACGTGACGGCGCGGAGGCGCGCGGAGGAGAAGCTGCGCGACCTGTTTGAAAACATGCAGGAGGGGGCGTTCCTCTCCACGCCCGGGGGCAGGTTCCTAGACTTCAACGACGCATTTCGGCGGATCCTCGGGTATGAGACGCGGGAAGAGCTGCTGTGCGCGGACATTCCGAAGGACCTGTTTGTGAACGCGGTGGACCGCGAGCGGCTGATGAAGCTGCTGCGGGACCACGGCTCGGTGAGCGGGTTCGAGTTCTCGATGCGGCGGAAGGACGGCGAGATCATCAACGTGATGGAGTCGAGCGTGGCGGTGCGCGACGCGTCGGGGGCGGTGGTAGCCGTGCAAGGTTTCGTGCTCGATGTGACGGAGCGCAAACGCGCGGAGATGGAAGTGAGGCGGCGCAACCGGGAATTGCTGCTTCTGAATTCCATCGGCCAGGCGCTGAGCCAGCCGCTCGAACTGGACGAATTGCTGACGCGGGCGCTGCGGCAGCTCACGGATTTGTTCGACTTGGATCTTGCCGCCGTCTTCCTGATGGACGAGACGTCGGGGAACATGGAGCGGAAGGCGGCGGTCGGACTGCGATCGAGGGGCGCAGAAGCGAGCGGGCCGCGCGCGGTGCCGATGGAGCTATTCGAACAGATGAGGCGGACGCATGCGACGGTGCTGCCGCCGCAGGCGGTCAATTCCGTGCGCGCGTTTCAAAACATCTCGGAAGAGGAGGGCCTGCAGGTCTGGAGAGTGATCGTATTGTGGTGGAAGGAGCGAATTCTGGGCGGGCTGCTGGTGGGCAGCCGGACAAGGAGCGAGTTGGCCGGGGCCGACCTGAGCTTGCTGGTGGCCGTGGGCAACCAGATGGCGGCGCGAGTGGAGACCACGGCTCTCTACGAAGCCACCCGGCAGGCACTCGAGACCCTGCGGCGCACGCAGGAGCAGCTGGTGCAGAGCGAGAAGATGGTGGCGCTCGGACAATTGATCTCCGGAGTGGCGCACGAGTTGAACAACCCGCTCACCGCAATCCTCGGATACAGTGAGTTGCTGGAAACTTCTCCCGAGGCGCTGCCGCAAACCGGCGAATACGCCTTGAAAATCGCAAAGCAAGCACAGCGGACGCAGAAGATCGTGCAGAACCTGCTGAGCTTTGCGCGTCAGCAGAGGCCGGAACGGCGGTCGATCCAGGTGAATGAGGTTCTGGAGGATACGCTGGCCCTGCGCGACTACGACTGGAAACGGTGCCGCATTTCGATCCACCGGGATTTCGATCCGGGGCTTCCCGAAATCCATGGAGACCGGCACCAGTTGCAGCAGGTGTTCCTGAACATCCTGAACAACGCGTTTGACGAACTCAAGAATACGCCGGATCCTCGAAACATCTGGGTGCGGACGTCGCGGCAGGACGAAAGGGTAGTCGTCGAGGTAGCGGACAGCGGACCGGGTGTGAAGGAGCCAACGCGCGTTTTCGATCCTTTCTATACAACGAAGCCGGTGGGAGAGGGAACGGGACTGGGACTGAGTATTTGCTACGGAATCCTGAAGGAGCATGGGGGGGAGATTACGGTGCGCAATCTTCCGACGGGAGGCGCCAGCTTCCTGGTCTCTATCCCGGTGTTGCTGGGGATGGCTCCGGCGGAAAGACAGGAAACTCCAGACCAAGCGGTGGGTTCGACGGCCCGGCAGGCGTCAACGGGGGTCTCCATCCTGTTGGTGGACGACGAGGAAGCGGTGCTGGAAGTGGAGCGGGAGATACTGCGTGAGCGAGGCCACCTGGTGCACGTGGCCACGAACGTTCACGAGGCAACGGCGCTGCTCGAGCGCGAGGATGTGGATGTCATTATCGCGGACTTCAAGTTATCCGGTCTCCTTGGCGGGCAGGAACTCTACGGATGGGTGCGCCACCGGAGGCCGGAACTAAGCGACCGGCTGATTTTCACTTTCGCGGACGGGCAAAGCGACGACATCGCGCACTTCCTCGCGGCCAGCGGCTGTCCCTCATTACACAAACCATTCCGGGTGGATGAATTGGTCAACGCGGTGCACCACGCGTTGGCACCGCGAGACGCGTCGGCCCTTACGGAGTGACCGCGCCGGAGGAAATGTCGGGGGCGAGCGCAGCCTGTTCCAAACGGCTGCCAAGGCTGCCGATGAGCGAAGCCATTTGTCCGAGACGGTTCCCCGCGGGACGGCCCAACAAGAAGCGAGCCAGGACAATCCCATAGAGAAGCTGAAAACGCAGGTTCAAGCGGAAAAGATCAACCTCCTGCCTGAAATTGACCTGTGAGGAATACAGCGCGACAACACGGGCGAGACGGCTCAGCCGCGAGAAATCCTCACGCAATGCAGCCAGATAACTCCGGCCAGCCCGGCGGATTGACTTCCTCCAGCGGCGGTATACGCCCGGCGAGGCGTGAGCGGTCAGGTAGGGAGCATCCTCGGAAGAGAGTGCATGGCGCACCTGCGGAAAATACCGGCAGTGGACGGGAAAGAATTCCAGGGCAGAAGCGTGAGTGCGGCTGAGCGGAGAAGCGCCTGCGCGCGGGCGGCGCAGGAGCAGGCCTGATGCGCCGAGGACGAGCAAGACCGCAAGAAAATAGAGGACCGATTCCG
>DASPSB010000355.1:0-3931 GCA_035624135.1 Candidatus Acidiferrales bacterium
CGCTCGGCCTCCCGTTGGACTGGCGGGCGCCCGCCAATTGCAGGGCAAGGAGCTGTCGTACAACAACCTGGTGGACCTCGATGCTGCGTGGAAGCTGGTGCGTGAGTTCGACCAACCCGCCGCAGCCATCATCAAGCACAATAATCCCTGCGGTGCGGCGGAGCACGCGCATGTGCGCGAGGCTTATGTGCACGCCTTCGAATGCGACCCGGTATCGGCGTTCGGCGGCGTGGTCGCGTTTAACCGCGTGCTCGATGGCCCCACCGCGCAGGAGTTGGCGAAGCTCTTCGTGGAGTGCGTCGCCGCGCCGGGATACGATCCCGCGACCCGCCACGCCATGGCCCCCAAAAAGAATGTCCGGCTCATGGAAATGCCGCGGGAAGAAGACGATTCTCCCTTCGAACTCAAGCAGATCTCCGGCGGCATGCTCGTTCAACAGCCCGACGTGCACCGCCTGCGTGCGGACCAGCTGAAGACGGTTACGAAACGTGCGCCCACTGAAGCGGAGGTGCGTGCCATGTTATTTGCGTGGAAGGTTTCGAAGCACGTTAAATCGAACGCCATTGTGTTCGCCTCCGAAGGACAAACCCGCGGCATCGGCGCGGGGCAAATGAGCCGTGTGGATTCGGTCAAGCTCGCGGTGATGAAGGCGCAAAAGCCGCTGGCAGGCAGTGTCGTCGCGTCAGACGCGTTCTTTCCGTTCCCCGACGGAGTGGAAGAAGCGGCGAAAGCGGGCGCCACTGCTGTCATCCAGCCGGGCGGCTCCGTGCGCGACAACGATGTGATTGCCGCGGCCGACAGAGCTGGCATGGCGATGGTCTTCACCGGCATCCGCCACTTCCGCCATTAACCGGCCAGAATCCGTTAGCCGGCGCGCCTCGCCGCAAATTGCATCCAATGTTTCTGGCGCGCCCTGGATATAGGATACTTACTGTTTATGTCTGAGAGCCCACTGATTAAGGTGTTGCTGCGAGTCGTCTTGCTGCCGGTCTCGGCTCTGGTTCTGCCCGTCGCTTCCGCGGCGCAGGCTCCTCCGCTCAACGCCCCGCCGAACCCCTCCGCAGCCGCTAACAGTCCTTCCGCGCCGCAGTCCGAGCTGGATCGCAAGAGTGAGGCCTACTATCAATTCACCATCGGGCGGATGTACGAGGATCGCTACGAAGTGTCCGGTCTCGCCGAATATGCGGGACGCGCAATTGCAGCCTATAAACGCGCCTACGAGCTCGACTCTCATTCCTCGGTAATCGGCGAGCGCCTCGCGGAAGCCTATGCACGCGCTGGACGTATTCCTGAAGCGATTGCGGAGGCCGAAGGAGTCCTCAAGCAGGACCCCGCAAATCTTCCCGCGCGCCGCATCCTCGCGCGCATTTACGTCCGCTCGCTCGGCGACATGGAATCGAACGCGGGGCAGAAGGCGATGGTGGACCAGGCGATCGCCCAGTACAGCGAAATTGTCCGGCTTGATCCGGCAGATTCGGAAGCCTATCTCTGGCTCGCCCGGCTCTACCGCCTTTCCCAGCGCGACAACGACGCCGAGGCCATTCTTCGCGCCGGCCTCGCGCGCGCTCCGGAAAACGAAGGCCTGCTCCGCCAAATGGCCCTTTTGCTTCTGGATCAGGGACGCGGCCAGGAGGCTGTGGCCCTGCTCGAGCCGGTCGCAAACAAGGCCTCCACCGCGGAATGGTTTGTGCTGCTGGGCGAGGCCTATGCGAAGCAGCAGAATTATCCCGGAGCCGAAGGAGCATGCCGCAAAGCCGTGGATATGCAGCCCGAGAATGCCCCAGCGCGGAAATGCCTGGGCGAGGCTCTGCTCCTCCAGGAGAAGTACGACGGAGCGCTCGATCAATACTTGCGGCTCTCGGAGCTGGAGCCGAACGACCCCCAGCATTTCTTGCGGCTTGCCCTCATTTACCGCCGGCTCGGACAGCTCGACAAAGCCGAAGAAAATCTCATGCGCGCGAAGCAGGACGCGCCCGGCAATCTGGAAGTCATCTATAACGAGGCGCTCACCTACCGCGCACAGGGACGCTTCGATGATGCCATCCGCGTGCTCAGCGATGCCGTAGCCGCCGCCAAAGGCACTGAGCGCCCGTCCACAATGGCCATCCTGTACGAGCAGCTCGGCGCGCTCTTCCGCGAAGTCGAAAACTATTCGGCCGCGATCGAGACCTTCGAAGCCCTCCGCGCGCTCGGGCCCGAGCAGGCCAAGCGTGCTCGCGAGCTGATTATCGACACCTACCGCATGGACCGCCAGCTCGGAAAGGCGCTTGAAGAATCAGCGCAGGCCATCGCCGCGTATCCCGACGACCGCTCCTTCGTGATGACGCGCGCCGTGCTTTTGGCGGAGAAAGGCGAGCCCCTCGAAGGAGCCGCGTTGATTCAGGGGCTCATGAAGGATTCTCCCAAGGATTTCGAGCTCTACATGACACTGGCGCAGGTTTACGAGCGCGGGCGCAAATACCACGAGGCGGAAGCCGCGTCCGAACAAGCGGAAAAGCTCGCTGGGCGCAAACCCGACCGCGTCATGGTGTGGTTCCTGAGGGGCGCCATTGCCGAGCGGCAGAAAAAATTCGACGAGGCAGAAGAGCAGTTCAAGCGCGTCCTGGCCGCCGACCCGAACGAAAGCTCCACGCTCAATTATTACGGTTACATGTTGGCCGACCGCGGCGTGCGCCTGGACAACGCCGTCGAGCTCATCGACCGCGCGCTCGCCGCCGAGCCGTACAATGGCGCATTTATGGACAGCCTCGGCTGGGCCTATTTCAAGCAGGGAAAGCTCGACGCGGCGCGCACCGAATTGGAGAAAGCCGTAACGCGCACGGCCCACGATCCCACCGTTCGCGAGCATCTGGGCGAGGTGTACTACAAGATGGGCCGTCCCACGCAGGCCCTGACCGAATGGACCAAGGCACAGGCCTTCTGGCGCGAGGTGGTTCCTGCTGATTTCGATGCCGGCCAGGCCGCCGAGCTCGACAAGAAAATCAGCCAGTTGAAGCGCGAAATGGCGCAAAGTGCTGCTCCCTCCGCAAAACCCTGACGCCCTCCGTCGCGGTCCACCGATGAAGTCCATCCGCCTTCCCGCCTTCGCAAAAATCAACGAATGCCTCTTCGTCCTCGGCCGCCGGACCGATGGCTACCACGAGCTGCGCACCATCTTTCAGGCCATCGGACTGCACGACACGCTGGAAATGTCGTTCGTCCGTGGCGGAGCCATTCACCTCGAGTGCGACGATCCCGGGCTCCCCGTGGGCCGCCAAAATCTCGTCTGGCGCGCCGTGGCCGCGGCTCGTCGGGCTCTCGGCCTTCGCGCCGGAGTCCGTGTGCGCCTCGAAAAACGGATCCCCGTGGGACGCGGCCTGGGCGGGGGTTCGAGCGACGCAGCAGTCGCCTTGCTGGGGGTCGAGCGGCTCGCGGGTCGCGAACTCTCTCCCGACCGCCGCATCCGGATTGCCGCCGAACTCGGCTCTGACGTCCCGTTTTTTCTCTTCGGTGGACGAGCGCTTGGATTGGGCCGCGGCGAGGAGCTTTACCCATTGGCCGACGTTCCCAAGCTCTTCGTAGTGGTGGTTTCGCCCGCCGCGATCGCGGTCAGCACGCGCCAGGCCTACGGCTGGCTCCGCGCTCGCCGGTTGACAACGCGCGTCGCCGCCCCTAAACTTAAAAGATTCTGCGCTCTCTGTTGGAGCGGCCGGGGGGCCTCCCTGGAGAATGATTTCGAGAGGCCCGTGTTTCGGCGCCATCCCCGGCTCGCGCGCATCAAGCGCGCATTGCTCGAACACGGAGCTGCGGGAGCAGCGCTGGCGGGCAGCGGTTCGGCGGTGTTCGGTGAATTCCAGTCCCCAGCGCACGCGCGCCGTGCCGCGAATCTGTTTCCGGACGACCAGGTATTCATCACGGAGACGGTTACTAGGGAAGAGTATCTCCGCGCGCT
>DASPSB010000059.1:0-4079 GCA_035624135.1 Candidatus Acidiferrales bacterium
ACTTGCGCGACTATTTGCGGGGCCGTACTGGTCTACGAGAAGGACTTTGCGGCCAGCGCGGCGGAGCGAAAGCGCAGTCCAGGAACCGAAAACGCCGGCGCCGATTACGACAACGTCCCAGGAGTCACCGACAGGAGTTCGCGAAGTGAGGGCGCCGCGGGCGGAGGGAACGGAATCCGAGGCGAGGACTGCGCCAGCGGCGGCGAGGGTCTTGACGAATTTGCGGCGGTTGAGTTTTTTCATGCGTCCGACCGGAAAGGACGATGGATCATTCGTACAAACCAAGAGAGAGTTTACATCCTGCGGACATGGGGCACGACTGTGTCGTGCCCCTACGAAGATGTCACGCCTTCTTGCGAACGGGCTTGTCGAAATAGCCGATGCGTTCGAGGACGGCGCCGGCAACGAGAGGCAGAGCGACGGTAGCGTCGTCGAACACTTCGGCGAACCGGCCTCCTTCTTCTTCCGGAACGAATTTGCCCCAGGAAACGGCTTCGCGATAGGTGCTGCCGGAGAGGCCGCCCCAGTAAACGGGTTCGGGGCAGATGCGCACGCCGTAGTGATAGCGCTTGAGCGGGACTTTTTCGTAGCCGCGGCGCGCGAGCAACTCGGCGAAGACGCCAAACTGCTGGGTCCAGTTACGGGGAACGCCGCCGCCGATGGTGAAGATGCCCATGCGCTTCTGCGAAAGCATGGTTTCGGCGAAATACTCGAAGTCTTCGAAGGGATCGTAGCGAAGCAACGGACGTTTGTGCTTGCGGCGGGAGCGCTGCTGAAGAGCGAAGTCGATGCCGAGTTCGGAGTCCGTGAAGGCGGGGACGAAAACGGGGACGCCGTGGGCGCGGGCGGATTTGAGGATGCCGCGGCCGGGAGTGTTTTCGAGGAGGAATTCGCCGATGCGGCGGTTGAGCTTCCAACTGCAAACGGACTCGGCGGGATCCCAGGAATCGAGGATGCGGTCCACGACGTCTTCGACGTGGTCGAGATTGACTTCGGGCTCGAGGGAGTCGTAGACGCGGTTGTAGCCGGCATGGAAGAGCTCGCGGTCGTCCATCTTCGCGTCGTAGCGAAAATGGGAGAGGCCCGTGGCTTCGACGAGGCCGTGGGCCATGAGCGCGCCGGTGGAGACGATGGCCTTGACGATGCCAGCGTCCACGAGGTCGCAGAAGATTAGGCCCATTTTGCCGACGGTGAGAGCGCCGGAAAGGGTCATGACCACGAAACAATCGGGGTCGCGGGCCATGGCTTCCAGAACGTCGGCGGCATCGCCGACCTGGCGGCCGGTGAAGGCGGTCTGGCCCATGCTGCGGACGAGAGCGTCGACGGTGCGGCATTTGGAAAGATCGATGGGATAGATGGCCTGGAGGCGGTCTTTGACCGGATCGTGGAGAACGCGGCCCGTGACGGTCTTTTTGCCGGAGGCGACGGGCGCGTGCGCGGGAACAATCCCATGCGTGCGGCCGTGACCGTTGCGCGAGTGTTTTCTGGGCATCGCCTTTCCTTCCGACGGGAGATAGAATTTACCGGGCGCGCGTGAAGTTTACAGGATGGCGGGTGGAAAACAAATGAGCGTGATGAAGATTTGCGAAGCAGTGGCGAAGGCAGCGAGCACGCAGATTGGCGAAGGCACCGCGCGCGCACAGCGGGCCGCGAGCGTCGCGTTGCAGCACGCCGAGCTGGACCTGCGGGCGCATCGCGGGGTGATCGGTTGGCTGATCATCGGATTGCTGGCAGGATGGCTATCGGGCGAAGTGGTTCGCGGGAAAGGGTTCGGGTGCCTGGGAAATATTTTGCTGGGATTGATTGGAGCGGTGGTGGGCGGCTGGCTGTTCGAGCAACTCCATATTTCCACGTTTGGATTTATCGGCGGATTGGCGGCGGCGACGGTGGGAGCGGTGGCGATTGTGGCGCTGGCGCGGGCGCTTGCGGGAAGCGATTAGGTTAGAGTCAGAAGTGGAATACAAGAGAGAGCGAGGAAGAAGAGAGTGAGCGATCCCTCCGTTTTGGCCATTCCTCTGGGCGGGCTCGGCGAATTCGGAATGAACATGCTCGCATTCCGGAGCGGCGACGACATCATCGTGGTGGATGCGGGGCTGATGTTCCCCGAGTCGGAACTGCTCGGAGTGGACGTGGTGCTGCCGGACATCGCGTACTTGAAACAGAACCGGGAGCACGTGCGCGGAATTCTGCTGACGCATGGGCATGAGGACCACCTGGGTGCGCTTCCCTACCTGATCGGCGAACTGGACGTGCCCATCTACGGCACGCGGTTCACGCTGGCACTGCTGCGGAAAAAGCTGGAAGAGAGCGGGCATCTGGAAACGGCGGTGCTGCGGGACATGCAGCCGGGGATTGCGTTCCCGCTGGGCGCGTTTGAAATTGAGCCGATCCAGGTGACGCACAGCACGCTGGACTGTGTGGCGCTGGCGATCCGGACGCCGGTGGGAATCATTCTGCATACCGGCGACTTCAAGATGGACCCGACGCCGATTGACAACCGCCCGTTCGACCTGCACGCGTTTGCGCGGTACGGGCAGGAGGGAGTGCTGGCGCTGTTCAGCGACAGCACAAACGCGGAACGCGCGGGATATACGCCCTCGGAGCGAGCAGTGCGGCCATTGATGGAATCGCTGGTGCGCGGGGCGCCGCGGCGAGTAATCGTGTCGTGTTTTGCCACGTCCATTCACCGCATCCAGGTGGTGGTGGACGTGGCGCACAGCCTGGGACGGAAGATCGGGTTTGTGGGCCGGAGCATGGTGGACAACGTCGAGATCGCCTACGGACTCGGAAAGCTGCACATCCCGGACGGAATGGTGGTACGGCAGCAGGATTTGCGAAACTTCGATCCAGCGAAACTGGTGGTAATGGCGAGCGGGAGCCAGGCGGAGGCGATGTCGTCGCTTTCGCGGATGGCGGTGGACAATCATCGTTACGTGAGCATCGAGGAAAACGACACGGTAATTCTTTCGGCGCGAATCATTCCGGGGAATGAACGCGCCATTTCGCGGATGATCGACCATTTGTTCCGGCGGCGGGCGCTCGTGTATTACGAAGCTGCAGCGGCGGGCGGAACGGGCCCGGTGCACGTATCGGGCCACGCGAGCCAGGAAGAATTGAAATTGTTGGTGAATCTGGTGCGGCCGCGGTACTTCGTTCCGATTCACGGGGAATACCGGCAACTGTTTCGGCACGCGGCGCTGGCGCATCAGGTGGGAACCGTATCGGGAGAAATCCTCCTGCTGGAGGATGGGCAGACGCTGGAATTGAGCAAAACGGGCGCGGCGCGGCGCGAACCGGTGGCGGCGGGACGCGTGTGCGTGGATTCCGGTTCGCTGGAGGAAATCGAAGAGATCGTGATTCGCGACCGGAAGCACCTTTCGGAGGACGGGATTGTGGTGCCGATTATTGCAATCGACAAACACTCGGGGCGCGCCGAGGGACTGCCGGAGGTAGTGAGCCGCGGATTTTTGTCTACGGATGACGGGCAGGCCGTTCTGGACGGCGCGCGCGAGGTGGTGCGGCGGACGATTGACGGATCGAACCCCGAGGAAAAGATGGACTGGGGCGTGATCAAAGAGAAGATTCGCGTGGATTTGAAGCGATATTTGAACAAACAGACGTCAAAACGGCCGCTGATTCTGCCGGTGATCCTCGAAGTCTGATGCCCCCTGTCATCCGTCCTTATCACGACGACGATTTCGCGGCGCTCTGCCGGATTGATGAGGAATCATATGAGCCGGAGATTGCGTATTCGCGCAGGACGATGCGGGCGTTCTTGCGGCTGCCGGGGGCAGAATGTCTGGTGGCGGAAGAGAATGGCGAGATTGAAGGATTTATTTTGACGGACCGCGACGGGCCGGCAGGACACGTGATCACGCTGGATGTGGCGCCCGCAGCGCGGCGGCGGAAGATTGGGACGGCGCTAGTGGAAGCGGCACATGCGTCGTTGGCGCGGCATGGGGTGAGAGAGGTGGATTTGGAGACTGCGACGACGAGTGAAGCGGCGGTGGCGTTCTGGAAGAAGCATGGATACCGGGAATGCGGAGTCCTGCCGAATTATTACCAGAACGGAGAAGACG
>DASPSB010000068.1:0-12185 GCA_035624135.1 Candidatus Acidiferrales bacterium
CGGCGCCTCCATGGATGCCGAGCAGATCGTCGATCTCGGCATTGAAATCGCCGATGCCCTGGAAGCCGCGCACGCCAAAGGAATCGTCCATCGCGACATCAAGCCGGCCAACATCTTCGTCACCACGCGCGGCCAGGTGAAAGTCCTCGATTTCGGACTTGCCAAGGTCATCCCTTCGCGTTCGAGCGAGCCCGCTCCCGCAAGCATGCTTACCGCCAGCATCGGCGATGAGCATCTCACCAGCCCCGGCATCGCTCTCGGCACCGTGGCCTACATGTCCCCCGAGCAGGCGCGCGGCGAGGAGGTGGACGCGCGCACGGACCTCTTCAGCCTGGGCGCCGTTCTGTACGAAATGGCCGCCCGCCGTCCCGCATTCGCGGCGGATTCCACGGCGCTCATTTTCGACTCGATTTTGAATCGCGCCCCGGCCAGCCTGGCAGAAACCAGCCGCGGACTTCCCCCCAAACTGCACGAAATTATCTCCAAACTCCTGGAGAAGAACCGCGACTTCCGGTACCAAAGCGCCGCCGAGCTGCGCACCGACCTGAAGCGCCTCAAGCGCGATACGGACTCTGGAAAGACGGCAGGAACGGAAGCGGCAAGATCGGGAGGGCTGCGCAGCGCTCCCACTCGTACGTCGGGTCGCACGCCAGCCGCGGGCAAATCGATTGATTCGCTCGCCGTCCTCCCGTTTGAAAACGCGAGCGGCGACCAAGCCAACGACTACCTGAGCGAAGGACTCACGGAAACCATCATCTACAGCCTTTCCAAGATTCCGAAAATCCGCGTGGTGCCCCGCGGCGTTGTCTTCCGCTACCGCGGCAAGAGCGTGGACCCCATGAGCGCGGCCGAGGAATTGAAGGTCCGCGCCGTCGTCACCGGCCGAGTGCTGCAACACAAGGACACGCTCATCGTCAAAGCGGAACTGGTGGACGTGGTAAAACAGGACCAGCTTTGGGGCAATCAGTACACGCGCAAAATGGCCGACCTGCTCGAACTCCAGGAAGAAATCGCCGCGGAAATCGCAGGCCATCTGCAGCAAAAGCTCGTGAGCAAGCCCGTGAAGCGCGCCAGCACGAAGCCGAAAGAAAACGCCGAGGCGTACCGTCTCTATCTGCAAGGCGTCCACCAGACCCGCACCTGGACCCCGCATGGAATCCGCCGCGGGATCGAGCTCCTGCAGGCCGCCGTGGCCGCCGATCCCACCTATGCCCTGGGTTACTCGGGACTTTCGTATGCGCTGGTCATGATGGGGTTCTACGGATTTCTCTCGGGAGACGAGGCATATGCCCGGGGAAAAGCGGCCGCCGAAAAAGCGCTCTCGCTGGATCCCTCACTCGCAGAGCCGCACGTCGCGCTCGGATATTATGCCCAGCAGTACGCGCACGAATTCGAGAAAGCGATCGCGGAGGGCCGCAAAGCAGTCGAGTTGCAACCCGACCTGGCTCTCGCCCACCACGGGCTCTCCATTTTTCTCAACATGGTTCGCCGCAGCGAAGAAGCCCTTATTGAGGTGCGCAAGGCCGTCGAGCTCGATCCTTTGACGCCTCTCTACCACGCCCACGTGGCATGGATCCTGCACTGTCGCCATCGCGATGAAGAGGCCATGCGCGTGATGCAGTCCGGCCTGGAGATTTTCCCAAACGACTATTACATGCTCCGCATCCTCATCTATTGCTGCAGCTCCTGCGGGCGCGGCGATCTGGCACTGGACGCTGCAGAAAAAATTGTTGCCTGGGCGAAGACGGGCCCTGTTGGCGAGGCCCTGCGCGGATTTGCCTATGCAGTCGCAGGAAATCGGGACGAGGCCCTCCGTCTCGCTGCCGCTTCGGAACAACGGTGGCAAGGCGAGGCAGACGTTTCGTATTGGTTGTGCGTGATCTACACCACGCTCGGCGATCGAAAGCGCGCCCTGACGTGGCTGGAGAAAACCTACGAGGCGCACCTCGGACTTCTCGTGATTATCAACGTGGAGCCGCTGTTCGATCCGCTTCGCGCCGAGCCGCGGTTCCAGGCCATCCTGCGCAAGTTGGGGTTTCCAGCGTAACCTGTTGTGGAGTGCGGCGGTTCGACGGAGTTTACCCGCCGCGGCGGGCTTTTCCTCGCGTCCCATCCTTCAACTCATTGCCCCGCGGTATGCCCACTCAAATACGCTCTCGCATGCTCCAATTGCGGCAATTCCGCGTCCGCGTTCTTCCACGCCGCAACAAAATCTTCGTACTCCGCTCGAGCGGCTTTCGCATCGCCGGCGCGTTCGCTGCTCATCGCTATCCCGTACAGGGGGAATCCCGATCGCGGCCGCTCCAGGAGCGCCGCCTGGTAGGCCTCCTTCGCGTCCGCCCACTTCCCCGCTGCCAGCAGCGCCGCCGCTGCCGATTCCGCGGCCGGACGGATGTAGAACGGCGGCTCGCGATAGCCCAGTTCTTTCTCCTCGCGAACGGCCTGCGCGTAGAGTTTCTTCGCTTCTTCAATCTCTTTTTTGGCCACCAGCATCCCCGCCCGCAGCTCCAACGACATGATCGAAAGTACTGACACGACCGGCCTGCCATACGCGTCCGGCATCAGCTTCAACTTCGGCGCGCTCTCTTCTTTTTCCTTCTCTTTGTCCTTTTTGTCCTTCAATTGTTCCGCCTCTTCGTCCTTCAATCGCTCCGACGTTCTCCACAACTCGGCATCCAGCCGCTCGGCCGATTCTGCTGCTTGCCTCAGGTCACCCGCCTCCAGCGCCGTCATTCCCGTCGCGAATTCCTTCAACCCTAGCCGCAGGAATTTCAGGTTCGGCAGCGGCTCCCCGGGCTCGCTGGCTCGCAGCAGCTCCAACACTTGCGCCCAATTCCCCGTCCGCAGCGCCAGCGGCAGCCGCCCCTGGAGGCGCGCTGTGGAATCGCGCGGCGACCAGGGATAGAGCGAATTCGAGAGTTCTCCGCGCGCCGCCGCCAGCTTGCTGGATAGCTCCGCCGCCTTTTCCAGCTTCCCTTCCTCGAGCAGGTTGGCAATCGCATACATAAGGTTGTGCACGTAGTTCCAGTCGTCATCCACCTGTACGTGTTGCGCCTGCATGTACCGCTCATCCGCCTGCGTCGATGCGGCAAACGATTTCTCCGCATTCTCGTAGTCGCCCAGGCGGTAATAAATGTGCCCGGGCATGTGCACCATATGTCCCGACGCGGGCGCCAGCGTCCCCAGGATTTCTGCGCTATGCAGCGCCTGCTCCGGCTTGGGACTCTCCTCGACGGCGTGAATCCAATAATGATTCGCCGCCGAGTTGTTCGGATCTTCCCTCAGCACGCCCTGCAGGATCTCCAATACTTCCTTCTGTCCCGCGCGTGGCGTGCCGTCGTCGTCATAACCGTCCGTCAGCGCTTGCGCGAGGAACAATCTCGCCTGCGTATCCCTGGGTGACTGCTTCACCAGCTTGCGCCAAATATCGATTTCCTTGGAATGATCGGGCTCGCCCCCAGGCTTCGCCGCCTTCAGCGCCTCTTCGCGCGCCTCGCCGGCCTCGATGTACAGCCGTTCCGATTTGCTCGCGTGCCTCTTCAGCTCCGCGGCCTTCGCGAGTGCCTTCCGCGCGAAATACTTATTCCCGCCCCGAAAGGCTTCGGCCTCGTACAGACCCCAGTAGCACATCGCACATTGCGCATCGGCGCGCACACCCTGTTCGAACGCGCGCGACGACTCGTAATCCCAGAAATCATGCAGCAGGTTCAGCCCCTGCTCGAACCACGCTTGCGCCTCCGGCGTGGCAGCGATTTTCAAATGCACGTTTCCGATCCCTTCGAGCTTTTGCGGCCCCGGCAGCTTTTCGGGAGCCACTTCGTCCCGCTCCCCCATTGCGTGTCCCGTGTGGGCGCCCATTCCCGCCTGCGCCCGCGCGCCTGGAACCGCGAAGAGAAGCAGCGCAGCGGCCAGTAGCCATCCGCACGCGATCCGCACCAGTGCCACCAACCGCTCGGCTCCCGCCATGGCTTGTCCTTCCTCTCCTGGGTCTATGCGCCGGGGAAAATGTCGTAGATGTAGTCGTAGGCTGCGAGCGTTGCCTTCGGAAACGCGCCGCTCGAAACCCGCTTCACAATTTCTTCCCGTGTCAGGTCGAAAACGGACTCCAGAATCTGTCCGCGCTCCTTTTCGTGCGCCTCGCCCACCACAAACAACACGCGCGCGCTGTGCTGGATCCACCGGGGAGAAAGTAATTGCTTCTTCAGCAGCTCCATGATCACGCCGGCCTTCGAGCGGTCGAACCGGCCCGGATCGCCCCGCCGGTCCATCTCCGCGAAAAACTGCGCCGTCCATTCATTGTGGTATTCCCACACCTTCTCGAACAGTGCGGGAGTAAACCGGTCGCCCGCTTTCACCTGCTCGGCGTTGGCCCCGAGCACAACTCCATCCTCAGTCAGTACCGAACGCTTGAAGCAGCCGTCTTTGGTAATGGCCGCCTGGTGATGCGCCAGCGTCCACAGCCACGACACGTCGATGCGGTACGTCGCCAGGTCGTTCATGAACCGCAGGCACAGCTCGTAGTCGTCAATCGCCGCGGCGAAGTTTCCGTTCAGGATTTGGAAGCCGTAATTTGCCGCCATGTAGAACGCGTGCTGGACGTGTTCGATGGTGATGTCGCCCTTCGGCACGCCGTAGATGGACTCCCACAACTCCGCTGAGAAGATTTTTTCAGGCGTGGAAATCGAATCGGCGGTCACCAGGTGTGGCGTGATTTTTCCATGCGCATTCAGCAGGCCTCGCGACTCGAAGAGTTGCCGCTCCGCATCGCTCAGCCCGCTCGTCGGCGTGGGCACGGACTTCCCTTTCACGTCCACCGTTTCGCGCGCCGCGTCCACCATGGACTGGAGCTGCTCGACCGGCGCGCGAAGCGGCACGTTGCCCGCCGCGACATAGGCGTGCTCCGGGCTGGCCACCCAGCTCTGCCGGTACGCGTCGTAGAGACGACCCTTCACGCGGCTCGCCAGAATATCTTCCAGCGTCGGATGCCCGCCCGCGGCCAGTGGCCCCGACGGGACGAACATCAGCCCCAGCAGCCGCTCGCGAAGTTTGTCGATGGCCATCGCCCGCAGCGCCAGCGGGTTGTACCGCGACCGTCCGTACGCGTCGCCCGGCTGGTAAATCATCACCGCAGCCATCCCGCCGATGGGCGCTCCCTGCGTCATTTCGCCGTTTTTCAATCCGGCCAGCAGCATGATCAGCGCGTTGTAGCGCTGGTATGCAATCATGCTCGGCGAAGCCATGCCGATGTTCTGCGGGTCGGGAAACGCTCCCTTCGGATCGTCCTTCCACATTTCCATCATGCTGCCGAGATAATCCCAGCGGCCCACGTTGGTTCCCAGTAGCCGCCGCCGCAGCACCCAGGCAATCGCCGGAAGGTAGAGCCCGGCATGTCCCTCCTCGTACAGCACTTTGATTTTCAGCGTGCCGGGGGCGACGCCGATCATCCCTTCGATCCGCGCCAGCAATTTCTCCAGGATCAGCGCCTCGGCCGGCGTCTGGATTTTCGGGATGTAGAAATACACGCCCGTTCCCGCCTTCACCAGCGCGTCGTAGTTGTTGAACGTCCACAGCACGAGGATCGGGATCATCGCCGGCACCGGCCGGTCGTCCACGCGGATGTGGTCGTAGTGCAGATGCATGCCGGGCGGCCGTGCAAACCGGATGGGCCACTTCACCGACGGATTTTGAATCGAGTAGGAGCGCTTCTTCCCTTTCTTTTCCACCTCGTAGTTGCGCCCGCTCCAGCGCCCTTCCATGATTTCCTTCGCGTTCTGCAACGCCGCAAAGATTCCCACCGGTTGCGCCACGGGCGTGCCGTCCGGCCGGAAGTGCGGCGGCGAAGCATCCTCGAAATCCGGCATGTTCATCGGCGCGGGACTGTTCAGCGCGTTGAAGGCCATATCCAGTGGATGCCACGGCCCGGTCAGCTCCAGGCCGGGATTCGTCAGCGGGTGCGCGTCGGGCGGAATGGGCGTCTCGTCATTCAGCCGCCAGCGCCATTCCGTGTTGCGCCCGTGCGCATTGTCAACCATTCCTTGCACGATTTGGCGAAACGTCCATTTCTTGCCGCTCACCGGGTCCCCAAAACTGTCGTCCCACTTCGGCCAGGCGTATTTCTCGCGAACCGGCGCGAGCGAGTTGAGAATGGCTCGCCGTGCCGAAAGCACCGCGGCAAATTGGTCGCGGAATTCCCGCGTGAGCGTGGCAATTGCCGCTTCCACGTTCACGTCGTGCCCGTTCACTTTCTTGTTGCCGAAGAGTTCGGGGAATCGCTTCAGGATGTCTTCGCGGATCATGGCTGTGGGTCTCCTGGATTCTGTCGCGCGGCCCGGCCGTCGGGGCAGCCTCCTGCCAAACCCTGCATTATTGCCGAAAGGCGCTCGCCACTCAAAGCCGGCATTTTGTTCCGAACTGTTGTCCAGCGCCTCGGCAAAGTGTACGATGGCCCCGCTAACGATCCGAATCGCAGGCTCCAGCCTCAGATCCTGCGAGAGGATTCATGGTCGCATTAGCCCACCGGCGAGGTCCCGCGTGGTCAGGTCGCCTGGCGCGAGACTCGGTGTGTCCTCTGTGGCCGGCAAGTCCTTCCCGAAGGCAACACCGTCTAAGATTCACATCTGCGCGAAGCGCGTTCCCATTTCTGAATTTTGGATGTATCGGCCGGCTGCGAAGTCTCTGTAGGATTTCGGTATCGTTGTGTTTGTTCGAGTCGGGTCCTTCTCGTTCTGAAAATCTTTGTGGAGGTGAACGTCGTGGCCACAAATCGTCGTGAAGCCTTGAAAGGCGGAATCACTCTGCTGGGCGCGGCTGTCGGAATCGGGACTGCCGCCGCCAGCGCGTCAGGAGCGGCGCGCACTGGCGCTCTCGATGGCAAACCGGGCCGGCCGCTCGTCCTGTACGGCCAGGCCTGGCGAATCAGTTCGCAGGACGTCCCCCGGGGCGAGTTGCCGCCTGCCGGTGTCCGTATGCTGGTCCGCGGCGAAATCGTGGACAAGCCCAGGCGCGGACGCAAGCTGGGCGATTTCTTCGCCAGCTATTACCGGCTGAATACGCCGGGAAAAGTGGCGGGGCACCAACCGGGCAGTTTGGAGCTGCACACGTTCGTTTTTCCCGACGGAACGATTGTCGGGTCCGGCGTAGCCAGTGCAGCCGCCGAGAGCGAAGGGCGGTTCGCAATCGTTGGCGGCACAGGGCGCTATCACGGGGCCAGGGGTTCGTATGTGGCCCGGCAACGACACGCGGATTTGGGCGGTGACGGCACCGCCCTATTCACCCTCACGCTGATTTGAGCGGCAGAAAAAATTGAGCGAGACAAGGAGGAAGCAATTATGGCGCTAGCGAATGCGTATCTCACGATTCCTGGGGTCACCGGCTCGGGGCCGAACGGCGAAATCGAACTCGACAGCTTTTCCTTCGGGATCTCCAATTCCTCGACCGCAGGCGCGTCTGGCGGCTTGAGCGCGGGAAACGTGTCGCTGAGTGACTTCACCATCACGAAAACCGTGGATTCAAGCACCCCAAAGCTGTTGGACATGGCGCTTATGGGCCAGTCCTTCCCCACCATGTCGCTCGTGGTCAACAAATCCGGCACCTCCGGAAGCACCGGCGGAGGAGGCGAGACCTTCACCGTGATGTTCGGCGAGGTGCTGATTGCCAGGTACAAAATCGACGACGGACAAAACCACGGAGGCGGAACTTCGCTCGAGCCCTCCGGAAACAACGGCCTCCCGATGGAGTCCATCTCGTTTAATTTCGGGCAGCTCGCCTTCACATTCACCAAACAATCGTCCTAAGAGAATCCGTTCGACGACTCAAGGCCGCTCCTATCGCAGCTAGGGGCGACCACTCTGGGGATTTTCGACAGCAGGAAGGCGGCCTCGCCTGAAACCGTGCATGTTTGCTGATGCCGGCGAAACACTCGGGACGGCCATTTTCGGCCTGAACGGCGGGCGCTGGGCCCGCGAAATTTGCGGAATCAATCTGTCTTTCTTGACTTAGTCATACCCAGGGAGTATCGAGTTACATCTTTTGCCGGAGGAGCGCCCCTCTATGAACAATTTCAAGACCTTCGTGTCCATTGCCGCTTTGCTCGCATTCCTGCCGTTTGGTGCGCAATCGGCTCCCAACGCTCAGGAGGAGAAGAAACCAGATCAAGCTGAGGCCAAAAAGCCGGAGACCCCGCCGGAGAAGCCTTTCGCTGAAGTCATTAAGGATGCCAAGGTGATTCCCGGCCTCTTCACCTTGTATCAAACCGAGGAGAAGGCTTTCCTCGAGATCCAGCCCGCTCAGCTCGACAAGATGTACATGCTCTCACTCACCTGCGAATCCGGGCTGGGTGAAGGCGGCTTTTACGGCGCCGAAATGTGCGGTGAAACGCCGGTCGTCTTCCATCGCCAGGGAAAAAATGTCCAGTTGATTGCCCGCAATACGCGCTTCGTCGCGCAGGAAAATTCGCCCATCCAGCGCGCCGTGGCCCGCTCCTTCAGCGATTCCATCCTGGGCGCGGCGAAACTGGAAAGTCTGCCCCATCCGGAGCGCAAGAGCCTCTTGATCGACCTCGGCGCCGTGCTGCTCACCGATGTGCCGATGATGGGCTATAACCTCGAATGGGCGTTTCGCATCCCCTACCACTTCGATCCCAAGAACAGCTCCTTCGGCATGCTCAAATCCTTCGAGCGCAACGTGGAAATTGAAACCATCGCGCACTACAGCGCGGAGCATCCGCCTCTCCCTCCGCTTCTGCCTCCGGGCGCGACCCCGCCGCCCTCGCCTCCCCCTCCGCGCAATCTCCCCGACGTCCGCAGCCTTCTCGTCCATTTCCGTTACAGCATTTCCGAACTGCCCCCGCCCGGCTATCGTTCCCGGCTTGCGGACGACCGCGTGGGCCATTTCGTGACCCAGCTTCAGGATTTCAGCACCGATACGAACTTCGAATCCACCCGCCGTTATATTAATCGCTGGAGGCTGGAGAAACAGGATCCCTCGGCTCCGCTTTCGCGTCCCAAGCAGCCGATTGTCTTCTGGCTGGAAAATACGGTCCCCGTGGAATATCGCGACGCCATCCGCGAAGGCGTCCTGCTCTGGAACAGCGCGTTCGAGCGCATCGGCTTCAAGGACGCCATTGAAGTTAAGCAGCAGCCCGACAACGCGGATTGGGATCCTGCTGACGTCCGGTATTCCACGCTTCGGTGGTTTGCCGGTTATCCCGATCCCGGCTTCGCGGAGGGTCCTCGGGCGGTGAATCCTCTCACCGGAGAAATCTACGATGCCGACATCCGCTTTGATGCCGGTATGACCCGCTTCTTCCGCCGGGAGGTTAAGGAACTGATTTATCCCGCCGGTATGCCCGGGCTCGACTTCGACCAGCCGCGCCGGCCCTTCCTGGCTCCCTGGCACAACGGTTCCACAGCCTTCTGCGACATCATTCAGGGAGCTGTGCTGGACGCCGAGTTCTCCTTCGACCTCCTGATCGCTCGCGGGATGGATCCCCAGGGTCCGGAGGCGGAGAAATTCATCCATGATTATCTGGTGGAAATCGCGGCCCATGAAGTCGGCCACACCCTGGGCCTGCGGCACAATTTCCGCGCCAGCTCCATCCGCACCCTGGAACAAGCGGACGACCCCGAGTTCACCGCGCGCGAGGGCCTGACCGGTTCGGTGATGGACTACATTCCCACCAACATCGCTCCCCAGGGCTCGCGCCAAGGGCAGTATCATCAAACTAGCCTTGGCCCCTACGACTATTGGGCCATCGAATACGCCTATAAGCCCATCGACGCCTCATCTCCCGAGGGGGAACTGCCCGAACTCCGCAAGATTGCCTCGCGCGCTTCGGAACCCTCTCTCGCGTACGACACGGACGAAGACGCGGGAAACGGCGGCGGTCCCTTCGACATGGATCCGCTCGTCAATCGCTTCGATTACGGGAACGATCCACTGAAGTATTACGCCCGGCGTGTGAAGCTGGCCGAAGAGGTTTGGGCCAACATGGAGAAGAAACTCGAAATATCCGGCGAGGGCTATCAGGTTCTGCGCCGCAGCTTCGTGGTGGCCCTGTCCCAGCAAAGCAATTCCCTCTACCTGGCTTCAAAATATATCGGCGGCGTTTATCACTACCGCGATCACGTCGGCGACCCGGGAAACCGTCTGCCCTTCGAGCCCGTGCCCGCCGCCAAACAAAAAGAAGCGCTGGAATTCCTGCGCAAGAATCTCTTTTCTCCCGGCTCCTTCCAGTTCGCTCCCCAGCTCCTGAACAAGCTGGCCAGTACGCGTTTCAGCGACTTCATTAATTGGGAATCCATGATGACCCGGTTTGACGTGCCCATCCACGAAATGGTGTTGAGTCTCCAGACCCGCGTCCTGGACCGCCTCTACCATCCCACGCTCCTGAGCCGGATTCTCGATTCGGAAGTAAAGACATCCTCTCCATCTGACGCCTTCAGCCTGGGAGTCCTGTTCACGGAGCTTCAGGATTCCATCTGGGCGGAGACCAAGGTGCCGGCCGACTCGCTGACGATCAGCAGCTACCGCCGCTCTCTCCAGCGCGCCCATTTGCGCAAGCTCACGGCCATGGTGCTGCGCGAAACTGCGGTTCCCGAAGATGCGCAAACCCTGGCGCGGCAGAATCTCGCAGCCCTGCGCGCGCAGTTGCAGGCCGCGCTCGCCCGCCCGGGATTAAAGACTTCTCTGGAGACCCGTGCGCATCTCAATGAATCCATATCGCGCATTGACGAAACCTTGAAGGCCAGCATGCAGCGCGTGAATTTTTAACGGAATCTCTCGAGGAGGAATCTGCTCGCGCATGCTGGAAACGATCGCGGGTTTGAGCCCGGCCTGGGCGGGCAAGCCCCTGCATGCCGAACTGATCTTTGAGCGCCAAATGGCTCCCCGATGGATACTTCGGGGCAGCTTTGCCGAGCCCTTGTGACCCTTGTCACAGACTCTTGGTGGCAGTGGCACTAGCATTTCCGCGGGTTTGTGGTGTCGTCGCACGCTACTCTTGTCTCGCAACCCTCGAGAGACCTATCGTCTCCGCAGCCCGTGGTGTCGCGAATCCACGTCGAGATTTATGGAGCGGTCCAGGGCGTCGGCTTCCGTCCCTTCGTCTTCCGCCTCGCGCATGAGCTCGGTGTAAAGGGCTGGGTCACAAACTCCGCCGCGGGCGTATCCCTGGAAGCCGAAGCGCCCGACACTGTTCTGGCTGAATTCCTGCGCCGCCTCGAAGCAGATAAGCCTTCCATCTCCTTCATTCAGAGTCTGGAAACCACGTGTCTCGATCCCGCCGGATTCGACTGCTTCGAAATCCGGGAAAGCACCGGCGGCGAAAAAACGGCCATCGTTCTTCCCGACATCGCGACCTGCCCCGAATGCTTGAAGGAAATCTTTGACCCTGCGAACCGCCGGTACCTCTATCCCTTCACCAACTGCACGAACTGCGGGCCGCGCTTCACGATCATCGAATCGCTTCCCTACGACCGGCCGCGGACCACGATGAAGAAATTCGTGATGTGCGAGGAATGCTCGCGCGAATATTCCGATCCCAGCGACCGGCGCTTCCACGCTCAGCCCAACGCTTGCCCCAAATGCGGACCGGAACTGCAACTATGGGATGCCGAAGGCCGCTCGCTTTCGCGCCGGCAGGATGCCCTGCTCGCGGCCGCGCAAGCGGTGCGCGCCGGCCAGATCGTTGCGGTGAAGGGCCTGGGCGGATTTCATCTGTTCGCCGACGCGCGCAACCACAAGGCCGTGCAGCGGCTCCGCGCCCGCAAACGGCGCGAAGAAAAACCGTTCGCCCTGATGTTTCCCTCCGCGGAAGCCGTCCTGCGCTATTGCGAGACCACGGAAGTCGAGCGCCGCCTGCTGCGCGCCCCGGAATCGCCGATCGTGCTCCTGAGGCGCGCGCGTCTAAACGACGGGCTGGCCCCGTCCATCGCGCCGCGCAATCCCTGCCTGGGCGCGCTATTGCCCTACACCCCGTTGCATCACCTGCTCATGCGCGAGCTGGGATTTCCGGTCGTGGCCACCAGCGGCAACCTCTCCGAGGAGCCGATCTGTACCGACGAGCGCGAAGCGCTCGCGCGTCTTCGCGGCATCGCGGACGTCTTTCTGGTGCACAACCGGCCCATCCTGCGCCATGTGGACGACTCCGTGGTGCGGGAGATGGACGGGCGGGAGCTGGTCGTCCG
>DASPSB010000074.1:0-3715 GCA_035624135.1 Candidatus Acidiferrales bacterium
CGCGACGAGCGCTTCGATAAGATTCCCGTCATCCTGCTCACCGCGCAGAGCACGCCCCAGGACTTCAAGACCGGCCACGACGCCGGCGCCGTGATTTACATGGTGAAGCCCTTCAAGCCGGAGCGCCTCCTCCAGGTGATCCGGCTGCTCATCGCCCCGCCCTCCTGAAATACCGAAAAACGAGAACCGAAGAGCGAAAAGCGAAGACCAGCGGATAAGAGAGCGGCAGGTTGAAGTCGCGTCTGGCGGGACGCGTCAGTGCGCGGGTGCGGCCGCTCCCGTGGCCTGTTTTTTTTCCTTTTTCTGGGCGTACAGCGCCTGGTCCGCGCGTTCGAGCATTTGCTCCGGTGTTTCTACCGGACTGAATCCGGCCACGCCCGCGGAAAATCGCACCGGAATCATGGTCCCGCGGAAATCTACCTCCAGGTCGCCGAGCCGCGCGAGCAATCCGGGAATTTGCTCTTCAGGGCACTCCGGCAGCACCACCAGAAATTCGTCTCCGCCCATCCGCACCGCCAGATCCGACACGCGGATGTTGCGGCTCAGGCGGGTCCCGAATTCCTTCAGAACCATGTCGCCGGCCAGGTGTCCATATTTGTCGTTAATCTGCTTGAAATCGTTCAAGTCGATCACCAGCGCGGTCAGCGGACGGCCGTAGCGTTTCGAGCGGTCCACCTCTGCGGCCAGGCGCTGCTCCGCGAACCGCCGGTTGTAGAGCCCCGTCAGCGGATCCACCATTGCCATCTTGTGGTACTCGCTGGCGCGAAGCCGCAGGCTGGCCAGCATTTCGATCTGCGCCGCGAGCTGCGCCCGCAGCCGTTTGATCAGGATCTGCTGGTAGATCGTGTACACATTGAACAGCAGTACCAGTCCCACCAGCCCGCGCACAGCCTGCTCGAGATGGAATTGAAAAAAGGAATAGGGGTCCGACATCAGCGCCGGCAGCGACATGAACACCACGGCCACGGTCAGCAGCAGCATCACCACCACTGCCGCCGTCCACAGCCACCAGTCACGCCGCTCGAGCCGCGCCAGCGACTCGCGGATCCGCTGCATTTCCTCCAGGCCCGTATCGATCGGGCTGTCCGTTTGCACTTGTCCCCCGGATTGGCCGCGGGACTTTTGCGGCCCAAATGGATATTCGGCTGTAGCGGGGGAATTCTTTACCGGGCGATGCTCGCGCTTCGCGCGCGTTTGGCCTCGGCCACGCAACGGTCAGCCCGGCGCGTGGGAAGCGGCACACGTGGTCCGCTGCACGCTTCGAGCGTCAGCGCCACGGCCCGCTCGAGCGACACGCGATGCCCGCAGGATATGTAAAGCGGCCGCGCGCCCGTTCGCGTGCGCACGGCCGCCCCGATCCGTTCGCCCTGATCCATGAGCGGCGTCCACGAGCCCGCGCGCTCTCCCGGCCCATTCGCCGCGGCAGGCTCGCCGATCAACCGCGACTTGGCGCACCCGATCGTCGGCAGGTCGAGCAGCACCCCCAGGTGCGAAGCCAGCCCGAATCGCCTCGGGTGCGCGTAGCCCTGGCCGTCGCAGAAAATCAAATCGGGAGGTTCGCGCAGCCCATCGAGCGCCCCAAGAATCGCCGGAATTTCCCGGAAGCTCAGCAGCCCCGGCACGTAGGGAAACGTGAGCGGCCGCCGCGCCAGCGACCGCTCCAGCTCCTCCCATTCGGGATAGGAAAACAGCACTACGGCGGCAATGGCCTGCGCGATTCGCCCGCTGGTATCAAACGCCACGTCCGCACCCGCCACGCGGCGAATTCGTCCCACGCGGTCGCGCAGTTCCAGTTGCGAGCGAAGCTCCATTTGCAGCGCCCGCGCCTCCGCAGGAGTCACGTCCCAACGATGCAGCCGCACCGCTTCTTGTGGATCTCTCACGCGAGCGACGCTAGTGTCCTGCGCGAAGCGTGTCAAGTTCGCTTGCGGTCCGCAGGCTTGGCTGCCGCAGGCACGGCGCCTAGGTCCTTTTTTTTCTTCTTCTATCGTTTCCGGGGCTATAATCCGGCGACCTTCTGCCGCAGGGCCTTCCCGGCCGGGCGGAGCAGCAAATGGCAATCACCATCGAGCGGCGCATGGCAGGCGACGTGGTCGTCCTGGACCTCAAGGGCCGCGCCACAATCGGAAGCGAAGCCGAGCGCCTCAACGAGACCCTGCGCCGCGAATTGAGTTCCGGTACGCGAAAACTCCTGGCGAATCTCACCGGCCTGATTCAGGTGGATAGCTCCGGCCTGGCCACCTTGGTGCGCAGCTTCGTGAGCATGGGCTGCACCGGAGGCGTCATGCGCCTGGTCGTGCCGCCGGGCCGCGTGCGGGAAGTTTTCGAGGTCACTCAGCTCGCGCGCGCCATCACCTGTTTCGAAGACGAGGCCACGGCGCTCGCCAGCTTTAAGTGATGGCAGCAAACTGACCGGTCGGCAGCCTGCTGGGAGACGAAATGTTCCGCGCCCTCCGTCGCGTCCACATCGTCTGCATTTTGTTTTCTGCCATTCTTTCAGCAGGAGCGGCTCCGCTGTCTGCCGGCGATTCCGACCCGAAGCTCGACGCTCTGGCCGGTCATCTCGTGCAAAAGCTGAATGGGGCGAAGGTCGTAGAAGAGCGTCAGGGCACACCTGTCTCCTTCCTCGTGTTCGACTTTGCGGATTCCAGGGGGGGTACGACACAGTTGGGAGCGCATCTCGCTGATGCCCTCTCGGACGCGCTGAACAATCGGGTTCCCGGCCTCATTGCCATCGACCGGGTCAAACTGAACGAACTTTTCTCCCGGGACCGGCTTCAATCCACCGACATGCGCGCGGATACTGCCGCCTCGTGGGCCGCGCGGACTCTTGGGGCCAACTTGGCAATTGTCGGGATTATCGAACCGTTGAATGGAGAGTTCAACCTCCACGTGCGAATAATCGACGAACACTCCAAAGAAATTGCCGATGCGGGCGAACACCTCGAATGGACAGAAGAAAGACGCGGGTGGGATAAGCTTCCTCCTGTGAAACCCGTGCCCGTTCCTGCCACTCCCCCTGCCCCGTTCACTAATTTCCATGTCGGCTCGAACGGCATTGGCGAACCGGTCTGCGTTCGGTGTCCGGTGGCGAGTTACACTGAGGAGGCAAGAAACGCGCGATTTTCGGGCGTAGCTCTCATCCAGATCGTTATCGGCCCGGACGGCAGCGTCTGGCAGGCTGCCCCGGTCCGCGGCTTACCTTTTGGATTGACCGAGCAGGCTGTGGCCACACTGCGAACCTGGCAGTTTCAGCCGATCATCGGGCCCGGCGGCAAGCGAGTTTCAGTGGAATGTGTCGTTGAGGTGAATTTCCAGTTGAAGTGAGTGTTGATTCGCGGATGGCGCCTACGCGCCCTTCTTCAATTCGGCCAGCACCAGCTTGGCCACTTCCTTCAGCGTTTCGAAGATCCCCACTCCCTGCACCGCAATCGCCTCCAGCACCGGCTCTCCCTTGGCCTGTAGCTGCTTCTTCAATTCTTCGACGGGCATGACATTCGGCAGGTCGCGCTTGTTGAGTTGCAGCACGTAGGGAATGGTGTCGAACTCGAGCCCGTGCTCCTTCAAATGCTCCCGAAGGTTTTCCAGCGTCTCAAAATTCGCGTCCAGGCGTTCTTCCTGCGAATCCGCCACGAACACCACTCCGTCCGCGCCCTTCAGGATCAGCTTGCGGCTCGCTTCATAGAACACCTGGCCGGGAACGGTGTACAGATGG
>DASPSB010000088.1:0-3204 GCA_035624135.1 Candidatus Acidiferrales bacterium
GTTGCGGCGTGGGCTTTGCAGAAGCCGAAGCCGGCGAATTTTTCGACCATGGCCCAGGTTTCGTCGCGGCGGGCGGAGTCCAGACCCATGCGTTCGGCGGATTTGAGGAATTTGGCGTGGAGTTTTTCGCGTTCGCGTGAATCCTTCCATTTGGCCTGAGCGCGGCGGACGAGATCGGCTTCGGCGAGCGAGAGGCCGCCAGCCACCTGGGCAATCTGCATGACCTGCTCCTGATAGACGCAGACGCCGAGCGACTCGCGGAGGATGGGTTCGAGGCGCGGGTCGGGATAGCGGACGGGTTCCTGACGGCGAAGGCGGCGGAGGAATGTTTCCTTGGAGCCGTAATCGGCGGCGCCGGGACGGATGAGCGCGAGGGCGAGGCAAACGTCCTCGAGAGTTTTTGCGCGGAGGGTGCGGAGGAGGCTGCGAAGGCCGGGGGATTCGATCTGGAAGATGCCCATGGTGCGTCCGGTGGAGACGATGGCGCGAGTGGCGGGGTCGTCTTCAGGGATGGAATCGAAATCGGGACGATGGCCGGTGGAACGCTCGATATTGTCGAGGGCGAGGCGGACGGCGGTGAGGCCGCGCTGGCCGAGCAGGTCCATTTTGATCAGGCCGAGGGCTTCGACGGCGTTCATGTCGTACTGGGTGACGACGATGCCTTTGGTGGCGACTTCGAGCGGAACGAGCTCGGTGAGCGGGCGCGCAGCGATGACGGTGCCGCAGGGATGGATGCCGAGATGGCGGGGGAAATTGTCGAGGCGCTCGGCGACTTCGAGGATGGTTTTCCACGGATCTTCGTTGACGGGCAGATCGCGGCATTCGGGAAGCGTGCGGATGGCCTGACGGATTTCGCGGACGGGGCGGTGCGGGAGGCGGCGGGTGAACTGGTTGACCTCGCCGGGTCCAACGCCGAAAACTTTGGCGACTTCGCGCACGGCCATGCGCGCCTGCATGGTGATGAAACTCGCGATCATGGCCACGTGCTCGCGGCCCCAGCGTTTGTAGACGTAGTCGAGCAGGTCGTCGCGGAGCGCGCCGCAGATGTCGAGGTCGATATCGGGAATGTCGCCGCGCTCTTCGTTGAGGAAGCGCTCGAAGTAGAGTCCCCAGCGGAGCGGGCAAGCGCGGGAAATTCCCAGACAATAGGTGACGATGGAGCTGGCCGCGGAGCCGCGCGCCACGGCGGGAATGCCGCGGCGGCGGGCTTCTTCCACAATGTCCCAGACAAGAAGGAAAAAGGGAGCAAGCTTGAGGCGGTCGATGACTTCAAGCTCGTGTGTGAGACGGGCCAAAACTTCGGGACGAAGCGGCTGGTAGCGGCGGCGGGCGCCTTCAAAACAGAGCTTCCAGAGATAAGAGAAGGGCGTTTCGCCGTCGGGCACAGGGAATTCGGGGAAAATCGTGCGGCCGAGGGGGAGTTCGAGGTTCGTGCGTTCTGCGATTTCGAGCGTGGCGCGGAGCGCTTCAGGATGGTCGGGGAAGGCCTGGCGCATTTCGCTGCCGGATTTGAACCAGGCGCTGGGAGAGACGATGTTGGGGGGAGCGATTTGGGAGACGAGCGAGCCGGTGCGGATGGCATTGAGCACGCGGTGATGGAGATAGTCTTCGGGGCGGATGAAGTGGACGTTGTTGGTGGCGACGAAGGGGAGGGAGAAGCGCTTGGAAAGGTGGAGAACGTCACGGAGGTTGGAGGAGGGAGCAGCACCAGAGCGATCTATGCTGCGCGGATCAGAAAGGCGCACAGCCAGGAGTGGCTGTGCTACTGGGAAATGCCAGGCTTCGAGATAGAGAGAGGAAGAGAAAAGATCGGATAGCGGTGCAATGCGATCGTCCTCGGTGGTAGGGGCACGACATGTCGTGCCCCTACGAAGAGCGTCCGGTGCGTAGAGGGCGATGAGACCGTCGCGATGGACAGCGAGTTCGTCGAGAGAAACGGGACGTTCGTGGAGATGGCGGAGAGTGACCAGGCGGCAGAGGTTGGAGTAGCCGGTGACATTCGTCGCCAATAAGAGAAGGCGAAACTCGAAATTAGAAACTCGAAATTCGGTTCCAGTCAGCGGGATTGTGCTGGCATGCGCAGAGGCATCCTCCGAATTTCGAGTTTCGAGTGACGAGTTTCGAGGGGTTACATCCAGAACGGTGCCGAGGATGGGTTTGATGCCGGTGGCGCGAGCGGCCTGATAGAAGGGCACGGCGGCGTAGAGGCCGTTCGTGTCGGTGAGCGCGACGGCAGGGGCACCCGCGGCGACGGCAGCGTCCACCAGTTCCTCGGGCGAGGGAACGGCGTCGAGGAAGGAATAGTGGCTGTGGCAGTGGAGATGGATAAACATGAAAAACCGAAACTCGAAATTCGAAAATCGAAATTCGGAAAAACGAACGCCGGAGAAACCGGAGTCGTTAGCGCGATAAACATGGAGTGGAGAGCACGAGGCCTTCGGGTTTGGTGGCGTAGTGCTCGCGCAATTGCAATCCCTGGCCGTAGAAGACGGCGTTCCAGCCGTAACGACGGCGGACGCCGTCCACGCCCTGGTTCAAATACCAGCGGCGATTGGAACGGGCGTCGAAGAGATCGTTCTGGCGGCGGTCGGCAGTGAGATTGGTGACGCCGATGCCGAGGAAGCGGACGGCCACGCGGCGCGTATAGAGCGCGGCGAGCAATTCGCGGGCGGATTCGAGCAGGGCTTTGTCGTCGTTGGTGGGCGGCGCGAGCGGAGCGGAGCGCGCGGCGGAAAACGAATCCATGTAGCGGAGGCGAAGGGTGATGGTGCGCGCGGCGCGTCCTCCGGCGCGAAGCGTGGAGCCGACGCGTTCGGCGAGATATTCGAGGAGCGCGCGGAGAAATTCGGGATCGATTGTGCCGCCCTCGATGGTGGTCTCGCGGGAGATGGATTTGGGCGCGGCAGGCTCGGCCACGGGACGCGGGTCGAGGCCGCGGGCGCGGTCGTAGAGCTGATGGCCAATCACGCCGCCGAACGCGGCGACGAGCGCTTCGGCCGGAAGGCGGCGAAGCTGGCCGATGGTCTGGATGCCGCGGTCGCGGAGAGTGGCGGCGTGAGCGTGGCCGATGCCGTGGAGCTTTTCGATTTCGAGCGGGGCGAGAAATTCCTCCTCGATGCCCGGCGGGACAATCAGAAAGCCGCGCGGGCGGCGAAGGCGCGAGGCGATGGCGGCGACGAGTTTGGTGGTGCCGGCGCCGAGAGA
>DASPSB010000109.1:0-8160 GCA_035624135.1 Candidatus Acidiferrales bacterium
TCTGGAGCAACCTGATGCTGGCGCGGAAGAACTACTACCGCCCGGTATTTTTGCTGTGGCTGCTGGGAAATTATGAAGAATTCGGCACGGACCCGCTGGGATGGCACATGAGTTCTCTGCTGCTCCACCTGGGCAGCACCGTGCTGCTCTATCTGCTGGCGCTGCGGCTGACGCGCGAGCGATTCTCCGCGCTGGCGGCCTCGCTGGTTTTCGGATTGCATCCGGTACAGGTGGAAAACGTGGTTTGGGCTTCGTGCTCGACGGAGTTGCTGGGCAGTTTTCTCGTCTTGGCCGCGATGCTGTGCTACCTGCGCTCGCTCGAGCGAGCCGCACAGCGGGCGGCTTTGCTTTTGGCGTCCGTGTTCCTGTTTGCGCTCGCGGTGATGGCGAAGGAGACGGCCATCATCTTTCCCGCAATAGTGTTTCTGCACGAATGGCTGGGCCGACCCGCTACGACCGTTGAACCTCCGGCTAGAAGCCGGGGCGCAGCATTGGCCGCGTCCTTTGTCGAATCTTTGCCGTTCGGAGTCATTGCCGTAATTTATTTGGCCGCGCGCATCGCTGTGCTCGGAGCGTTGGGAACCGCGGTGGTGACGATGACGAAACAGGTGTGGTTCCAAACGATTCCGAGGATCTTGCAAATTTATCTGCTGCACGTCGTGTGGCCCGCGCGGCTGAGCGCGTTCTACGATTATCCCTACATCACTCAGTTTTCCGTGCGGACCGTGGTGATGCCCGCAGCACTTCTGGTGGTATTGGGAATCCTGCTGTTTCTTGCGGTCCGCAGATCCCCAGCGGCCAGGCTCGCGGCGGTGTGGATGGTGCTGCCGATCCTGACTGTGCTGGACATCCCCGTTTTTCCCCGCGGTGAATTCCTGCACGACCGGTATCTGTATCATCCGTTGATCGGTCTCTCGCTGCTCGTTGGCCTGGGGATCGCTGCGCTCGAGCGACGCTGGACCTCGCGGACCGCCAATTGGGCGATTTACTCCGCATGCGGGGCAGTGGTCCTGATGATGGGGGCGGTCACCTTTCATCAGACTGGATACTGGACGGACAACTTCGCGCTCTACACGCGCGGCGTGGGGGTGGCCCCGCGCAGCGGGTTTGCGAACATGAACCTGGGCGCTGTCCTGCTGAACCGCGGCCAGTGGAACGAGGCCATGGCACAGTTCCAGAAAGCCATCGAGTATTCGCCAAACCTGTATCTAGCGCACTACGATATGGGTCTGGGTTACTACCAAGCCGAGCGTTATGCGGATGCTGAGGCCTGTTTCAAGCGCGCGATCGCCATCCTCCCCGAATACCCCGAATCTCATCTCTCCCTGGGCATGACTTATTACCACACCCACCGGTTGCCCGAGGCGGTGCAGGAACTTCGCAAAGCCATCGCGCTGAATCCCTCCGACCCTGGATACCATTTCGCGCTCGGGGTGATGCTGAAAGATTCGGGCGATCTGACGGCGGCACGCGAAGAATTGCTCGAAGTTCTGCAGTTGGATCCCCAGCAGGAAGCCGCGATGAAGCAATTGAGAGAAATCGAGCAGCGTGCGGCGCCGGCAGCGTCCGGCCCGGCGCCCGCCGGGCCTAAAACTCCGTGAGCCCGGCAGGCACGACTCCCGAGGCCGTTCCACGCCCCAGCATGTTCCAAAACCGGGCGGAATGGCTCGTGCCAGTGGTGCTTCTCGGCGTCGTCCTGGCCGTTTTCGCGCACACCCTGGCGTTCGAGTTCGTCTTCGACGATCCGGTTCTGATTGTCACGAATCCTTTCATTCAATCCTGGAGCAACATTCCCCGGTTTTTCACCGAACACTTCTGGACCGGCATCCCCATCGCCCAGAAAAGCTACTACCGGCCGTTTTCGCTGATTTGGCTGCTGATGAATTGGAAGCTGTTCGGCGCCGACCCTGCCGGGTGGCATGCGGACTCGCTTGTGCTGCATCTGATGAATACCGCGCTCGTTTACCTCTTGGCTCTGCGCTTCCTCCGGGCGCACGCCTTTGCCGTGTCTGCGTCCGCGGCAGGAGCGACCTTGTTCGCCCTGCACCCTATTCAGGCCGAAGCGGTGTCGTGGATTTGCTGTTTCAACGATCTGCTTGCTTGCCTGTTTGTATTGATCTCATTCCACGCCTACTGCAATGCGCGAGGAATAGCTGTCGCCTTCCAACCTTCCCTTGCAAAACACCGATCTGTTTGGTACGGAGTCTCGCTGGCCGGGTATGCAACTGCCGTGCTTTTCAAAGAGCCGGCTCTGCTCTTCCCTCTCATTCTCTTGTTTTCCGAATTGTGCGGTCTGGGAAGACCCGAACCAACTCACCCGCCCGGAGCTTCCGTTTCGGAGACAAATACTAGCGCGGCGCCTGGGCCTGATGCCGATGCGCGGGTTCGCCCAGCGTTGATATTGCTGGCTCCCTATTTTGTGATTGGAGCATTCGATTTGCTCCTGCGCAGGCACGCTCTGGGCGTCGCTACTACGCCGCAGGTCCGCATCATCTCTTGGAACACGGAATTGCTTACGATTCCCTCCGTGCTGCGGACTTATTTGGTACATCTCTGCTGGCCGGCGGGTTTGAGCCCGTTTTACGACACGGCGTACCAGCAAAGCATTTCCTTTGCCGGGGTGGTCGTCCCTCTCCTCATCGTGCTGGTGCCGGCCCTGCTGCTCGTCTGGGCGGCTTGGCGCTCCGCTGTGGCCTGTGTGCTGGTTTGTTGGACGCTGATCTTTTTGGCCCCCACGCTTCACCTTGGGGTACTGCCGCGTGGGGAACTGTTCCACGACCGCTACCTCTACATGCCGATGGTTGGACTCAGCGTGCTCGCCGGACTCGGGATTGCAGCCATTGTGAAGCGATTGGCGGCAACTCCCGGCTCGCGCCCACATTTCGACATTGCCGGGGTAATCATCGGCGTCGCATTCGCCGTGGTCACATTTCACCAGTCCTCTTTTTGGGAAAATAATTTCGCGCTCTATAGCCGCGGCGTGGCCATCGCCCCGCACAACGGCGTGGCAGCCAATAATCTCGGCGCCGTTCTGCTGGGCCGCGGAGAGTGGGAAGAAGCGATGGCGCTCTTCCAGAACGCGATTGAGAACTCTCCGAATCTCTTTCTCGCCCACTACGACATGGGCCTGGGCTACTACGAAGCGGGAAGATACGGGGAGGCGCAGGCCTGCTTCAAACGTGCCGCAAGCCTGATGCCCAATGATGCGGAATCCAATTTGTTTCTGGGGATGAGCTACTATCACACCAACCAGTTGCCTCAGGCCATGGAATCCCTGCGCAAAGCGATCGCGTTGAAGCCCGACGGCGTGGGATATCACTTCGCACTGGCGATGATGCTGAAAGACTCCGGGGATTTAGCCGGAGCGCGGGCGGAATTCGAGGCGGAACTGAAGCGCGATCCAAATCACCAGCCCACGCTCGAACAGCTCCATCTGCTCGACCAAGCAGGGGCCCCGCTCCCGGCAGCCAAGCGATGACCACACCCACCGAGCGCACCATTGCGTGGCTGGCGCCCGCGCTTGTGCTTCTTGCTCCGTTAGCCGTCTATGCTCGCACCCTCGGCTTTCAATTCGTATTCGATGACTCGATGTTCATCCTCAGCAATCCGTTTGTGCACTCTGCTTCCAATATTCCACGCTTTTTCACCGAACCTGTGTGGAGCGGTATCGCCATCGCACAGAAAAATTACTACCGGCCTGTATTTCTCATTTGGGTGCTGGCTAATTACTCGGTCTTCGGAACACACGCCGCCGGATGGCACGTGACCGCGCTTCTGCTGCATTGCTTCAACAGCTTCCTGGTGTATCTCGTGGCTCTCCGGCTCGTGCGCGAACCACTCGCCGCCGGCTTGGGGACGGCGCTCTTTGCGCTCCATCCCGTGCAGGCGGAGACCGTCTCCTGGATTTGCTGCACGAACGACCTGCTAGCCAGCTTTTTTGTGCTTGTTTCACTGCTCTCGTATCTCCGAGCCCGCGAATCTACCGGTAGCCATTCGGTGGCTTGGTGGGCCGTTTCCGCAGCCAGCTATGCGGCGGGTGCGCTGTCCAAAGAACCGGCTATCGCGCTCCCGATTCTCTTCGTTTTGCTTGAATGGAGCGGAAGGCCGGCGTCCCGCTCGGCCGAAGAGTCGGTGGTTGCATTTCGGTTACCCGCCAATCTGGCAATGGCCAGCTATTTCACCGTCGCCGTAGCCTATTCCTTGTTCAGACGCATCGCGCTCGGAAGCTTTCTCGGAAGCGTTCAGCCTCCCATCGGCTACCGCACCGAACTGCTCACCATACCCTCGGTACTCGCTACCTACCTGGGTCATCTTGTCTGGCCGGTGAACCTCAGCCCGTTTTACGACGTGGCTTACCAAACGACGGTGACCGCGTCGGGAGTCGTGCTTCCGGTCCTCCTCCTGGTGATTCTGGCCGCGTTCGCCGTCTGGGCCGCGGTGCGGTCAGCCTCCGCCCGATTTCCAGTGACGTGGAGTGTGCTGTTTTGGGCGCCCGCGCTGCACATTGCCGCATTCCCGCGCGGTGAGCTTGTGCACGACCGATTCCTCTACCTCCCCATGGCTGGCATCGGCATGCTCGCGGCAATCGGATTTGCGTCTGCCTCACGCCCTGCCAGTATTTCCGGGGACACCGCGAGGACCGGCAATACGTTGACTTATGCCTGTGCCGCGCTGCTCCTCGCATTGGCCCTGATCTCCGCCCGGCAAACCGGCTACTGGGGCAACAATTACGAACTATTTCGGCGCGGTGTCGAGATTGCGCCGCTTAATGGCATCGCCGCCGGAAATCTGGGAATCGAATACCTAAAGGCGGGCGATCGTGCGATGGCAGCCGAGCTTCTACGCCGGGCCGACGCTCTGAATCCAGATACTTGGGAAGCGGACAAAGAACAGGCCTACGCGCACTTTCTGGCGGGAA
Source organism: Candidatus Acidiferrales bacterium (assembly GCA_035624135.1). GTDB lineage: Bacteria > Acidobacteriota > Terriglobia > Acidiferrales > UBA7541 > JOPF136. The sequence continues at coordinate 4,919 of DASPSB010000109.1, forward strand.
GGTACCAAGAGGCGGAACAGGCGCTGGGCGTCGCCCTGGTCACGCGGCCCAACGACGGTTTCTGCCACTTCCTGCTCGGTCTCACTTACCTGAAAACCGGCCGCCCCACTCAGGCCGTGGAGGAAGCGCGGCGAGCCGTCGCCCTGTCGCCGCGCGAGCCGGGCCTGCACTACGGATTGGCCAAAATTCTTGAAGCGACAGGCGACCTTGCCGGGGCGCGCGAGGAATACCGCGCGGAACTCGTGCTTCGCCCCGATCACCAGCCCTCGCTCGACAAACTCCACGAACTCGATCAGCGACTGGCTGCATCGCCGACTCACTGAGCAGAGGGCCGAACACGACCCGACCGCGGAGCGACTATACGCCGTGCTTTTTGGCAGAATGCCGGAAGGAACGGTAGGACATTCTCAAAATCTCGGCTGCGCGCGTGCGCACGCCACCGGCTTTCTCGAGGGCGGCGAGCAGGTAGCTCCGCTCCTCACCGGCCAGAAAACGCTCCAGGTCGATGCCGTCAGCCGGAATCGCCACGCCGCGATGATCGCCTGCGGCAGCGGCGTCATGGGACACTCCCTTGATTTTGTCCGGCAGCACTTCTGTAGAGATCAGCTTGCCGCTCTCGAGTGCCACGGCGCGTTCGAGCGTGTTCTCCAGCTCGCGCACATTGCCCGGCCAGTCGTAGGATTCGAGCCGCCGCAGAGCTTCGGGCGCGATGCCTTCGATAGGTTTGTCCATGGCCTTCCGGAACCGTTCCAGGAAGTGCCGCGCTAGCAATGGAATATCCTCCCGCCGTTCGCGCAGGGCCGGCAGGTGGATGGGAATCACACTCAGCCGGTAATAGAGATCTTCGCGGAACCGACCCTCGGCGATTTCCTTTTCGAAATCCTTGTTCGTAGCCGCAATGACGCGGACGTCCACGTCGTTTTCCTCCGTGCTGCCGAGCGGGCGCACCTTTCCCTCTTGCAGCACGCGATAGAGCTTTACCTGCATGGTCAGGGTCATGTTCCCGATTTCGTCCATGAACAGCGTGCCGCCGTGCGCCGCCTGGAATAGCCCGTCGCGATTCTCGTTGGCGCCAGTAAACGCCCCCTTGCGATAGCCGAACAGCTCGGATTCGAGCAGCGTCTCTGGAAACGCGCCGCAATTGATGGTGATAAACGGTTCTCCTGCCCGGGCACTGTTTTCGTGGATGGCTCGCGCCACGAGTTCCTTGCCTGTCCCGCTCTCGCCCGTAATCAGCACCCGGCTGGACTGCGGGGCGATGGTCTGGATCAGTTCGAAGATTTGCCGCATGCGCGGACTCTGCCCGACGATGTTGTCGAGCCCGGTGAGTTTGCGCAGTTCGCGCTTCAGGTATCCTGCTTCCTTCCGCAGCTTGACGTGCTCGGCACAGGTACGAACGGCCTGGCGCAATTCGTCGGTCAGTTTGTCGCCCTTGATCACATAGCGGTCTGCGCCCGCGTTCACTGCGTCGATTGCGGTTTCGAGCGTCGGCACGCCGGTAATCAGGATCACAAACGTTGAAGGCGAAATCTCTTTGGCGAAACGCAGCACGTCCACGCCGCTGCCGCCGGGCATGCGCACGTCCGTGATGATGATGTCAAAGATCTGCGATTCAATGCGGCGGCGGGCGCTCTCGGGCGAGTTGGCCACCTCAACGCGGTGGCCCTCTTTGCGGAAAGTGATCTCGAGCAGTTCGCAGATCGCTTTCTGGTCGTCGACAATAAGCAGGTGCGCCATGATCAACCGCTGCGCCGCCCCGCGGCCGCGGGCGCGCTGCGCTCCCGTCCTCCGGGTGTTTCCGACGGGGGCACGGGAGCGCGCGGCAGTTCGACCACGAACTCCGCGCCCTGGTTCCGCTTGGAGAACACGCTGACCGAGCCGCCGTGAGCCTTTACAATTTCGTACACGATGGCGAGTCCCAGCCCGGTCCCTCCAGGAAAGGTGGTGTGGTAGGGCTCGAAAATCTTCTGCGCGTCGCCCTCCCCCATGCCGATGCCGGTATCGCGGAAAATGATGCGCACGCGGTTGCTGCGCAAGTCCATAGCTACGGTAAGCGTGCCGCCGTCGGGCATGGCCCGCAGCGCGTTGTCGCCCAGGTTCCAGAACACCTGCTTCAGCCGGTCGCGGTCTGCGCGCATGCGGACGCGTCCCGGATGGTAAGCGCGCTCGATGCGGTGCTTCGGCGTGCGCCCAGTGTGGCGCTCGAGCAGCAGCAGCGTCTCCTCGAGAATTTCTGCAGGGTCGGCTTCGGTAAATGTGTAGGTCTTTTCCCCGGAATAGCTCAGCACGTCCGCGATGATTTGATTCAGCCGCGCCGATTCCTGGCTCACGATACGCACCAGTTTTTTTTCATCGTCGCCCATGGGCACCATGCGAGCCAGTTCGTTCACCGCGCCAGCCATGGCCGTGAGCGGCTGCCGGATTTCATGGGCGATGGCCGCGGAGAGCCGTCCAAGGGCAGCCATGCGGTCGCGCACCGCAACTTCCTGCTCCAAGCGGCGCAGTTCCGTCAGGTCCTGAAAGTTGTACACGTAGCCCAGAATCGCATCTGCACCCAGCCGCGGCGTGCGCACGGGGGAAACGGAAAGCCCCAGGTAACGCTCCCGGCCGTCCGGGTTACGAAAAACGATTTCCTTCCGCCCTTCAAACCGTGCCCGGGCGCGCACGGGAGCGCTCAAGGGGCTCTCGCCTTCCGGCGCGGAGGGCGGCGCTTCCCCGCCGGCCTCCCGTGCGGGCTCGATGGGAAAATCGGGGAACACATCGCGCAGCAACTGGCCTCCCACGCTCACAAACGAACGCCCGGTAATTTCTTCGCCTGCGCGGTTCAAGAGCAGGATGCGTCCATCCTCATCAGTGGTCAGCAGGCCGCCGCGCATAGAGTCGATGATGTCTTCATTGAACGCGCGTAGATCGAGCAACTCTTCACGCTGGGCCCGCAGTTCCGCGCCGCGATGGCGCAAGGTCTGCATCAGAAGGCTGGAGAGGTAGGCGACAGCGAGAAAATAAAACAGGTGGCTGCCAAGCCAGGAGAGCAGCCACTGCCCAGTGGGCATTCCCGTGGCCGTGCGCGGCAATTTATCGTAGAAGGTCAGCTCCACCAACCCGCCCAGAAGTACGAAGCTGACTCCCGCCACCAGGAACGCTCCCGCCCGAGTGAACAGGATGCTGGCCACCAGAATCACCAGGATGTAGAGCGTGATGAAATAGCTCTCGTGCCCGCCGGTGGCGAACACCACCCCCGT
>DASPSB010000124.1:0-3210 GCA_035624135.1 Candidatus Acidiferrales bacterium
ATTGCGGAAATCGGATAGTCGTGGTCGAGCGAGGCGGGCGCGGTGTAATGCAAATCCCACACGAACCGGTGCATGCCCGCGGCGGCGGAAAGAATTTGCGGATGGCGGACCCAATACATGGGAATAGGATTTTGTTTGGCTGTGGTTTCCATATCAATGGGCGCGTCCGTGCTCGAATAGCGCCGGACCACCTCGCCGCGGGCGTCCAGGATTTCGAGCGTTACCGGCCCCGAGGCTGCGTCTTTCAAGTAATAGTCGATGATGGCGCCGTCGGGCGGATTTTTTCCCGCGGGCACTTCCGGCGGCAGAGGCGTATCAGTGTTGCGGTCGCGCCGCACGCGCCAGGCGATTTCCGGCCGCAGCAGGCCGCCCACGGAGAAGAACAGGCCGCTCGAGTTGTGCGTCACATCCGCCGCCATCTCGCGAAGCGGGGTGATGTCGTCCAGAATCCAGAAGCCGCGCCCGTGCGTGCCGACAATTAGATCGGCGCCGTGGAGCGTCAGGTCGCGCATCGAGGTATGCGGCAGATTGAGTTGCAGCGATTGCCAGTGGTCTCCGTCGTCGAAGGAAACGAAGACGGACCCTTCCGTCCCCGCGAACAGCAGCCCGGCGAAATTCGGGTCCTCATGCACGGCATTTACCGGCTCGTTCTCGGGCAGGCCGGCCGTGAGTTCCTGCCACGACTTGCCGGAGTCGCGGGTACGCAGCACGTGGGGATGCAAATCGTCGAGGCGTATGCCGTTGATGGCCGCGTACGCCTCCCGCTCATCGAAATGCGAGGCTTCGAGCATCGAGACCTTGCTCCACGGCGACAATGACGGCGGCGTCACGTTTTTCCACGTTTTTCCCGCGTCGCGGGTCGCCTGAATCAGCCCATCGTCAGTTCCCGCCCAGATCAGGGCGATATCCTTCGGCGAAGGCGCGAGCGTGTAAATCACGCCGCGATGCTTTCCTTTTTCCGGGTCCGTGGCGGCAAACGCGCCGACGCTCGGCGGCGTCTCGTAGCTCTCGCGCGTCAGATCGGGGCTGATTTTTTCCCAGCTTCGCCCGCCATTCGTGGTCTTGAACACGACGTTGGCCGCGAAGTAGAGCGCATGCGGGTCGAGCGGTGAAAACACAATCGGCAGCGTGCGCACGTAGCGGTACTCCCCGCGACGGATGGCCTCGGGCGAAACGTCCGCCACCTCCCACGTACGCTGGTTGGTTCGCGTGATGCGCCCGCCGTAGAGGATGTCGGGGTCGAGCGGATCCACGGCGATGTAGCCGTACTCTTCGACGCCTACGGGATGCCAGTCGCGGAAGGTGATTTCGCCGTCGTCGCCGCGGCTGGTGGTTACGATCGAGCCGCTTTCCTGCTGCGCGCCGTACACGCGGTAGGGGAACCGGTTGTCCGTGGTGACGTGATAGAACTGCGCCGTGGACTGGTTGTACCACGAGCTCCAGGTCGCACCGCCGTTCAGGCTGATGGTGGCGCCCTGGTCGCTGGTGAGCGCGATGATGCGCGGGATGCGCGGGTTGATCCAGATGTGCTGGTAATCGTCGCCGCCCGGCGCGCCTTTGATGGCCGTGAACGTGTGCCCGCCGTCGCTCGAACGGTACGTGGAGGTGTTGGCCACGTACACCACTTCCGGATTGTCGGGCGCCACGGCGACGCCCATTCCTCCCGGGCCCTGGCCGCCGATGCGGCGGTCGTCGTTCACCTGCGTCCACGTTTCGCCGCCGTCATCGGAGCGATAGACTCCCCCCTTACGCGCAGCCATGACCGACGCATAGAGCCGATGCGGGTCCGAGGGCGCCACAGCGATGCCCATGCGGCCCAGGCGGTCTTCAGTACCTGGAAGACCCTGCTTTAACTGCTTCCATGTATCGCCGCCGTCGGTGGATTTATAGAGTCCGCTGCCCGCGACGTAAGACGAGGCGCCGCTGCGCACTTCCCAGGGCGCCACGCGCGCCGCCCACAAGTCGGCATAGATGGTTTGCGGGTTCGAAGGGTCGAAGGCCAGGTCCGCAGCGCCCGTGTTTTCATCCGGCCCCAACACTTTTGTCCACGACTCTCCGCCATCGGTCGAGCGGAAGACGCCGCGTTCCGCGTTCGGCCCGTAGGGATGCCCGAGAACGGCCACGAACACGCGGTTCGTGTCGCGCGGGTCCACCAGGATGCTGGCGATTTGCTGGCCGTCGCGCAGGCCCAGATGCTTCCACGTTTTTCCGCCGTCGGTGGATTTGTACACGCCGTTGCCCACGGAAAGGTCGGGCCGCTGGAGACCTTCGCCGCTGCCAGCGTAAATGATTTCCGGATTCGAGGGCGCAATGGCCAGCGCGCCGACGGAGCCGGTGGGCTGCTCGTCGAAAATCGGCGTCCAGGTCTGTCCCGCGTCAGTGGTTTTCCAGACGCCGCCGTTGCAGGCCGCAATGTAGAAGACGCTGGGCTGGTCGGGAATCCCGGCGATGGCCACGGTACGTCCGCCGCGATACGGCCCGATATTTCTCCAGCTCATCTCACCAAAAAGCGTTTGGTCAGGCGCAGCCTGCTGCTGCGCGGCGATCGATACAGCCATAGCAAGGATCAGGACAAAGCATGCTGCTACCAGGCTGGAGCCCCTAAGATTCATGAATGCCCCCATCGTGGATGAAACGGTGGAGCATACCCCATTCTGGAGGCAGGAGGTAGGGAGGCAGGGAAGCAAGGAAGCAGGGAAGCAAGGAAGCAAGGAAGCAGAGAAGCTGAGAAGCAGGGAAGCAAGGAGGCAAGGAGGCAAGGAGGCAAGGAGGCAGGACACACCCTTCGGTTTCGTCGAGGGCAAGCCGGCGCTACGGAGTCGCATGCGTGGAGAGAGTTCATCGCTTGAATGGTTCATGGGTGGTGGAGGTCGTTCCGCTCTCAAGATCGGAGATCACGGTAGTGGCTCCGGGAACGGGTTGGCTGTCGGGATATTTTGGACGGGGGATGTGGGTGATGTAGGTGAAGGGTGTGCGGGCGAAGGCGAGCTGCTGTTCGCGCTCGAAGTGCGTGAGCGTCTGCATGAGAAGCTGGCAGAGATATCCCCCGATGGCCACCTTGCGCGCAGGAAGACGGCCCAGAATCAGAAGCGAGAGAAGCTTTGTCAGGGTGCGGTTGATGCCCCGGGCGGAGGTCAGGTCGGGCTCGGAGCCGAGGATTTCCTCAAGGAGTGCGCGAGGATCCTCGGGAGTGCCTTCGGCGTAGATGCG
>DASPSB010000163.1:0-32128 GCA_035624135.1 Candidatus Acidiferrales bacterium
GCGTTTCGTCCGTCTCCAAGGTTCGAGAGCGGCCAGGGCGCGGTACACTGGCACGAGCGGAGAAATGATGGAGCCGGAGCAATACGAACGATACTCGCGGCAGATTCTGTTTGCCCCGCTGGGAGAGGAAGGGCAGAAGCGCCTCGTGGAATCACGCGCCGTGGTGGTTGGATGCGGAGCGCTGGGCACGGTGTTGGCCGGGCTGCTGGTACGCGCGGGGGTGGGACGGCTGCGCCTGGTGGACCGGGACTTCGTGGAGCTGTCGAACCTGCAGCGGCAGACGCTGTTTGAGGAAGGTGATGCGCGCGACGCCCTGCCGAAAGCGGTGGCGGCGGAGCGGCGGCTTCGCGCGATGAACAGCAGCGTCGCGGTGGAGGGCATGGTGGCGGATTTGACGCCGGAAAACGCGGCGGATCTGCTGGGCGGGTTTCCGCTGATTCTGGACGGGACGGACAATTTTGAAACGCGCATGCTGATGAATGATTTCGCGGTGAGCGCGGGCGTGCCGTGGATTTATGCCGCGGCGGTGGGCAGCTATGGAGTGACGTTCAGCGTGCGGCCGGGGGAGACGGCGTGCCTGGCGTGTCTCGTCGAGCCTCCTGCCGAAGGAAATGGCGCGGCGCGCGCGCTGCCGCCGGAAGAGACGTGCGAAACGGCGGGAGTGTTGAATACGGCGGCCGGTGTGGTGGGGGCGCTGGAGGCGGCGGAAGCGGTGAAGATACTGTCGGGGCATTCAGAAGCGCTTTCGGGACGGCTCGTCTCGTGCGACGTGTGGAAGGGCGAGTTCCGTTCGATTCGAGTGGCGCGCGAGCCGGGATGCCGCGCATGCGGACGACGGGACTTCCGCTGGCTGGAGGGAGAAGCGCAGCCGCAGGTGACCCTGTGCGGGCGGGATTCGGTGCAAATTCATGAGCGGCGGCGAAAATTGGATTTGGAGGAATTGGCGCGGCGGATCGCGGCGGTGGCCGGGGGAGTGCGAACGAATGGATTTCTGCTGCGATTTGCGGCGGCGGGGTGCGAGGTGACTGTATTTCCGGACGGGCGCGCCGTGTTCAAAGGGACGAAGGACCCGGCGGTGGCGCGGTCGCTCTACGCCCGGTATATTGGCGCGTGAATTCCGCCCTGTCAGGAGGTTTCCCGATGGATCGACGGTTGCTCGTGATTGGTGTGCTGGTTTGCGCGCTTGCAGGAGGGGAAATAGCGAGCGCCCAGACACAGGCGCCGCCGGATGCGCGGGCGGCGGAGCTGCGGGCGAAACTGGGACGCGAGCTGAACCAGGTGGCGGCGCAGTTCGACGGGGTGATGGCGATCGCGCTAAAGGATTTGGAGACGAATGACACGATAGCGATCAATGCGGACATGCTGATGCCGCAGGCCAGCTCAATCAAAACGGCCGTGCTCGTGGAGTTGCTGCGGCAGGCGCAGGCGGGAAAATTAAAACTGGAAGAGCGTGTGGAGATTCGGAAGTCGCAATTTGCCGGAGGCAGCGGGGTGCTGCAGGATTTCGGCGACGGAACGTCGGCCGTCTCGCTGCGCGACCTGGCCGCGCTGATGATTGTGGTGTCGGACAACACAGCGACGAACATCCTGATCGAGCGCGTGGGGCAGATGCAGGTGAACACGGCGATGCAGTCGCTGGGGTTCGAACGCACGCGGCTGATGCGGAAGATGATCCAGCCGGAAGAGGAGCGGCGGGGAGTAGAGAACGTGTCCACGGCGCGGGAGATGGCGGGGCTATACGAACAGCTCTATCGCGGGAAACTGCTCGATGCACAGCACACGGCGCTGGCAATCGAGCTGCTGAAGAACGAAAAATACGAGCCCACGCCAATGGGCCGGGGGCTGCCGGCAGGAGTGGCGCTGGCGAGCAAACCGGGAAGCCTGGGGGGTGTGCGCTGCGAGAGCGGGATTGTGCTGCTCGGGGGGCACCCGTACGTTCTGAGCGTGATGACGACGTATGCCGCCGACGACGCAGCGGCCGAGCGGGCGATTGCGGACGTTTCGCGGCGCGTGTATGCGTACGAGGAGCGGCTTGCACATTCCAATGCGCATGGAGTGAGAATTCCCTGAGACGTTAATTCCGGGCACGTGGAATATCTGTGCGAGATGAAAGTGCGCCGCAGAGCAGGAGGATGCTCCATGAAACGGGCCTTCGTGGAAGTCTTATTTGCGGCGGTGATTGTTTCCTATGCGGTGGAAGCAGCACGGGCAGATCGTCCGCAAACCGCCTACACGCTACCCGAGCAGGTTCAGTGGCAGGAAGATAAGGGAGCGGGAGTTCCCCCGGGTTCCTTTTTTGCGGTCTTGCATGGCAAGGAGAGCGATGCGTGCGGCCAGGTCTATTTGATCAAATTTCCTGACGGGTTCGTCTACCCCTGGCACGTGAACAATGTCGATGGACTCTACACAGTGTTGAAAGGCACGCTGGTGATCGGTTTCGGCAAGAACCACGCAGAATCGGGCGAGCGCCTGCTGCCGACCGGATCGTTTGTGGACGGCCTGGCAACCGAGCCGCATTACGGTCGCGCCGTGGGAGAGACGATCTTTGAAGTTGTGATGCCTTGTCCTCCTCCGCGCTAGGGAGCGAAGAGGAAAGGCGCGAACACGGCCTTGCTCTAGGGGAGCGGTTTTGCGGGTGAGCCGGCTTGGGCGGCAGGAGGGGGACGGCTGGCTGCGGTTTCCGTGGCGAGACGCTGGCCGGTCCAAGTTACCTCGACGTTTTCACGGAGGGTGCTGAACAGCTTGCGGCCTTCGAAGCTGGCGGTGAGTTTGAGCGGGAGATAGACGGCGTCGCCCATGCGGATCTGATCGAATCGCAAATCCGCCCTGTCGAGAGCGGCGAGCATGCCAAGCCAGACGCGGACGCGCTCGGTGAGTTGCGCTTCCACACGCACGATTTCCCAGTCCTGCTCGTCAATCCACACTTTGCCGGTGAGTTTGTTCAGCACGTAATCCTGGCGGCGGCGAACCGGCAAGTCGTTGGAGCGCGGCCAGAAGTGCAGGATGACGGCGGGACGGCCTGAAAACAATTCGCGGCCAACTACTTCGGACTTGAAGCGGTCGAAAAGCTCCTGGTCGAGCGGGACGCGGTCGGAATCGCCGCCGCCGAAATTCTGCGTGCTGCTGCGTTCGAAGAAGCGCTGCTGGCGCTGTTGCTCGTCGGCCAGATCGGAGGGAGCCAGGGATTTCCCGTTTTTCTCCACCAGGCGGGCGTAAACACCCCCGGCCAGCGGCCCGACGTCATAGACCCGGTCTTCGCGCTCGCGGAGGCGGCCCTTGTCGTCCAGCTTTTCGATGACGGTGTGTTGGACGGAGCGGAACTGGGCGCTGGCGTGGCGGATCTCGGGATTCTTAACCGCGGCGAGGACTTTGCGGAGAACCTCGTCGGCGGGAGGGAGCGGCGGATCATCGGCGGTGCCCGCGAGGCACGGAAAGGCGAGCGACGCCAGCGCGGCCAGCGCGAGCGGCAGAGCCGGCTTCGAAAACGCCCTCACGGAACAGGTGATACCCCCCTCCGTTAGTGTACTGGAAAGCGGGCAGAAGTGCTGAGAGTTCGAGAGAGGGCGATGCGGTCAGGGGCTGGGGCGTGCTTTCGCGGCGCGTTCCATGGCGCGTTCGAGATTTTCGCGGAGGTTGATGAGGCTCAGGAATGCGTTGAGCACGCGGGCCTTCATATCGTCGGAGAGGCGATAGCCTCCCGTGGCGATGTGGCTGAGGCGCTCGCCATGTTCACGGAGGAAGGCGGCAATCTGGTCGTGGCGCTCGGTGGTGGCGCCGGCAGCGGTCTCGCGGCGCATGGCCGCGCAATTGCCGTCGAGCCAGACAAGGTAGTGATGCACGCACAACCCGCTATCCGCGAGCGCTGCGGGCACTTCGAGTTTGCAGCCTTGCAGCTGACAGGAAATCATGGGAACGGGGGCTCGGCTTGCCTGCGGCAAGCAGGCTCCTTCTGGATAGCACGGGCACCGGCTGGGCGCCAGCATGGAGCCGCGTGAATTTCCATGCGAGACATGGGGGAAGCACTACGCATTGCTTCAGCGGGAGGCGGAGGCGCTGGCGGTGCGCGCGGCGTTCAAATCAGATAGGACGTAGCGGAGGAGGGATTCGAGCAGCGTGGTGCGCGGAAAGTGATTGTGATTGACGAGTTTTCTGAGTTCGGGGTCGCTCGTGTTTTCGTAGGGAATGGCCACTGCGATGTGGTCGGCGTGCACGGCGCCGAGAATATGTCCGCCGGGATAGCGCGTATCGCTCTCCAACAACTGGCTATCCTCGGGCTGGCCGAAGATGGAGAGAAACATCCATGCTTCGAGCAAAACCTTCGATGTTTCGTCTTTCGAGGAAAAGGCGGAAATCGAGTACACAGGAAATCCCGGATCGGGATGCTGGGCCAGAAATTTGCGGCGAACATCGCGGCGCAGGCTGCGAAAGGCGGAATACAGATCGCCCTTGCACTGGCCGAGGCTGATAGCTTGAATCCACTGCTGGGCCTGAACGGGCATGAGGTCGGCGATCGGCGAACCGCCGATGGCTCCGGCGACGGTGATGAGAGCGGCAACATCGCGGGCAGCTTCCGGATCGCCCGCCATTCCCTCGAGAATGTCGGGCGCGCCTTTGCTGTATCCAATCAGGATGAATTTGCGGCCGTCCTTGCGGTAGCTCGCTTTGATGAATTGGGCGATGGTCTTGCCGTTGACGGCGCTCGAGCCGTCGGGCGCAGGAATCAGGTCCACGGTGATGCCGTGGACGGCGCGCATATGTTCGCGGCCCTCGCGGAAGGCAGTGGAGTCGCCGCCGCAAACGGAGAGTACGCCGGAGACGATGGCCACGTGATAGTTGCGCGGGATGGCTTGCAGAGCGACGCGGTGCTCGACGGCGTCCTGGATGTAATCGGAGCACGTTCCCCACTGGCCCGCGTCAGGATGTTCGCGCTCCAGGACCGTGCAGAAGACGGCGGAGAAGGGCGCATCGGCGTGGGCAACGGACGGCGGGTTTGCGGCTGAGGCGGGGGCGCGGGAGAGAATCCTGATGGCGACGTGATAGGTGCCGTCGCCCCTGTCGCCAGGCGCTTGATTGATGCCGAGATAGAGCCGGCCGGTCGCGGGAGCCGGGAACTGGCTGCTCGTGCCCACGAAGAAGGGGCGGCTGGCCTCGCCCATGCCGATGCGAGCGATGAGGGCGCCGCGGCCTGCCGCACTGATGGGGAGAAAGCGGATCAAATCCTTCAAACCGCGAGTGAGGCCATCGGGGCCGGAGGGTTGCCTGGTACCGGCGTAAACGAGTTCACCATTGGTGATGACACGAACGGAGTCGCCTGTCTGGAGATCGAGACCGGTGTCCTGCCAGAGCGTGGAGCCGGGGAGATCGATGGTGAGTTCGGCCAGTGAGCCGTTCGCGGGCGCGGTGGGTTGATCCTGTTGCATAGTGCCAGTGACGGTGGGAACGGCGGGTTGGACTAGGAGCGCAATCGAAGCGAGCAGGGCGAGGCCGAGAGCGAGGCGCGCCCAGGAATGGAACTTCGAGTGCGACGCGGTCATGTCGTTGCGATGTTCGCTTTGGATGCGCGCACGGGCCGGGCAAAGTCAGGATAACGGGCGGGGAAAGCCGCCGCAAGGAAGGACGGCAAAAGAGGGGAACGGGGTTGCCCTGGCCGGGAAGAGCGCGGGCAGAATCAGAAGGGCAGCGACAAGCCGGACACGACATGTCGTGCCCCTACGAGGAGAGATGAGATGCCGTGAAGAATGCGAGGCGGCGGAAAAGAGGTTCAGCCTGAACTTCCTTTTGGTCGGTGGGCAGGGTCAGCAGGCGCTGGATATCCGCCTCCAGTTCGCGCACCTCGTGTGAGGGCGCAGATCCGGCCAAATGCGCGAAGAGCAACTTGTGGGCCTGCTTGCGTTCCATGACCTCCAGGCCGTCGAGAATCTGGCGGTGGGAGGTGCCTTCCCAGATGGCGAGAATCATGGCTTCGCGGAGCCAGCGTTCGACGCCGAATTCGGCGAGAGTGCCGAGGCCGCCGTGAACTTCCATGGTCCACTTGGCGGTGTCAATGGCGAATTCGGCGGTCCAATACTTGGCGAGATGCGCGACGAGGCGGAAGAGGTGGTAGCGATCGGAATAGGGCGGATGCTCGGTCCAGACCTGGTCGAGAAGGCGAACGGATTCCCAGGCGAGAGCGAAAGCGGAACGGAGCGAGTGCAGGCGGGCCTGGAACTGATGGTGAAGCAAGGGATGGTCGAGAATGCGCTTGCCGAAGGCGGCGCGGCATTCCGCGTAGGCGAGTGCGTCCGCCATGGCTCGCTGTGCGAGCGCGACGCTCACCACGCTGTTCGCGACGCGAGAGAGATTCAGGACTTCGAGGATCAGATAAATGCCGGAGTCCGCGGAGCCGAGAAGATAGGCTTCGCTCTCGCGCAGCTCGATTTCACCGGTGGGCACGGAGCGTGTGGCGATCTTGTCTTTCAGCCGGCGGATGGAAAGATTGAGTGAGCCGTCGCTGCGAAACCGGGGAACCAGAAAGAGCGCGAGGCCGCGAACGCCCGGGAGTGCGCCTTCCGGCCGGGCAGCGGCGACGGCCAGCTCGGCGTGGGCATTGCTGGCGAAATACTTGTCGCCGGTGAGGAGCCAGCGGTCGCCGGCGGGCCGGGCGATGGTCTTGACGCCGGCGCCGAGGTCGGACCCTCCTTCGATTTCTGTCATCCAGGTGGCGCCCTGCCACACGGAATCGTCTTTGCTGAGGAGATGCGGGAGGAAACGCCCCTGCGTCTCGGCGCTGCCGTATTTTGAAAGGGGGAGAGCCGTGCCGAGCGAGACGGTGTAGGGGCAACAGATGCCGGGATCATAAAACGAAATTGCGTAGATGAGGAGATACGATGGGATGAGGGACTTTTCTTCCAGAGCGCGCCAGATGACTCCGGCGCGATAGCCGCGACGGAGCATGGTGTAGTACTCGGCGGGATAGAGGATTTCGTCGACGCGCTTTCCGGAGCGGTCGAACATGCGGACCCAGGGAATGCCGGCGCGGTCGATGGCGGAGGAGATGGGAAGGGCCGCGGTGCTCCACCAGTCCTGCTCGGATTCGAGGAGATCATGATGGGGGACGGTAGGAAGCGCAGTGCGCAGGAAGCCCAGCGGAGCGCGAATCGATTCCAGGGCGGACATCGAAAGGCATGTTAGGCGGGGGGTGAGGGGGCGTCAAGCCGAGCAGGCACGCAAGCCCGGATATGGGCGAAGCGGTTCTACGGTTGTTTCTGCATGTCGAAGGTCCTCGTGGTATTGCTTTCCTTATCCTCAAAAACGACGTGGATCGAGTTCCCGTCGGGCACAACGGACATGTGCGCAATCCCGACTACTTTCCCGTTGCGTTTCGAGGTTATTTCAACTGAGGTTGGGCTAATTCGCTTCACGGATACCACCGTGTGACCGGGGTCGTCCTCGACGGGGTAATCCTTACCATCGAATTTTGCGTCATACCTTTCGCCCAGAGGTGTCTCCGCACTAAATCCGTCCGCGGTGCACTTATATTTGATCAGCGAACCGTTCCTGGAACGATTGGATCCGTAGACGCGCCAGGAGCCGGAAATGGCGTGGGAGCCGGCGGGTCCTTTTTCGATCCGCCGGCTGCGCGTCTCAATCGTGACGGTCTCCGCTTCCGTCGTGTCTCGCACGAATTGGGTCAGCGTATTTCCGTCTGGAGAAATGGTATCGACCTCGGTGAACATCGTTTTCCCAGATTTCTTGGCGATGAGTTCGACTGTGCGCGCATCCACTACCCGAACACTGACGGTGTCCCAGTAGCTCGTTTCCGCAATTTTGTGGTCGTGCCCGTCGGCCTGGATTTCCCGGTTGGCCAGGCAATCCGAGCAGCGAAATTTGCCCTGGGCGAGTAGATACACCGCTGGCTTCTGCGATAGCTGCACCGTGTCGGAGTTGACCAGCCAAGTGCCGTCGAAAGGGCTTTGGGCGAATGCCGCTGCCGGCGACAAAAGTAAGAGAATGAGGAGCGCCTTCATGAGAGAGATTCTCCGGGCACGACTAGACAGATCTTAACGCCAAGATCCGGACAGGTGGCGAGACCCGCACCGCCGAAAGCCCTGCGGTCCCGAAGTTTCGGGAGCCGGAGCTACCAAATCATTGACAATTGGGACGGCAAAACGCAGCATCGCGCGAGCAACGAGTTGCGGAGGGAGGAGAGAATGTTCAAAGAGTTTAAAGAATTCGCGATGAAGGGGAGCGTGCTGGATATGGCGGTGGGCATTATCATCGGGGCGGCGTTCGGAAAGATTGTGGCGTCGTTTGTGGGCGACGTGTTGATGCCGCCGCTGGGGCTGCTGATCGGGAAGGTGGACTTCAGCAATTTATTTCTGAGCCTCTCGGGAAAATCCTACGAGACGCTGGCGGCGGCGAAGGCCGCAGGCGCGCCGACGCTGAACTACGGCGTGTTCCTCGACGCGTGCATCAATTTCTTGATCGTGGCGTTCGCGATCTTCCTGCTGGTGAAGGCGGTGAACAAACTGAAGCGGGAAGAGAAGGCCCCGGAGCCGGCGCCGGCCACCAAGCCGTGCCCGCAGTGCCTGATGGATGTGCCCATCGCGGCGAAGCGGTGCGGACATTGCACGTCGCAACTCAGCCCGGCGTGATTCGCTCCGATGGCCGGGACGCCCTTCACCTCCGCTCAGGACAGGCCGGCGCTACTTTGGGGATTCGAGAGTGACTTCTATCTCGGTACTGCCGGGCTCGTCTTTTGAGGGCTCTTTAGCGACGATCTTGAGCCTGCTCGTGTGATCGGGCTGGATGATTCCGGCGGTGTCGCCGTCCCAGACGTGCTTGCCATCTTTGCTCGCGATGTGGACGTGAATGGTGTGCTGGCCCACCGGGATGGCATTGTCTTTCTTCTCGAATTTTCCCTTGGTCGTAATTCCTGCGGTGAATACATTCCGCTTTTCTTCCAGCTTCTCCTGAAGAAATGCCTTGCCATCCACGGTGATGTCGAGCGTTCCATGGCTGAACGGGAAGTGGCATTCGACGTCCAGCTTGGAGAGAACAACCTCGGCAGGCGCCGTGGGAGCGGGCTTCGCGGCAGGGGCCGCTTGGTCCGGAGCAGGAGTCGCGTCAGCAGTTGCCGGCGGCGCGCTGCGCTGCGGAGCAGCGGGCGGAGGAGATTTTGCCGCGGCGGCATTGTCGCGCGCGCGCTTCTTGGGAGCGGCGGCCGCAGGCGCCGATTCGCCGGCCGGCTTGGATTCTTCGGTTACCTGCGCCGGAGCACTCTCCACTGCAGTGGATGAGGTTGCCTCCGGCGCAGCTTCAGTCGAAGGCGTTGCTGTCGTCGGGATCACGGCAGGAGCCACGACGGGAACAGGCGCGGGCGGCGGATTCTGCTCCGCCGTGGGATGCATGCGAATCCATAGGCCTACACCGATGATCAGAACGAGCAAGACTCCAACACCAGCGAAAATCTTGCCGGTATTGCGCTTGCCGGATGACGCGGCTTGCGCGCGCGAAGGACGGCGCGAGAGGAATTGATCGGTGGAGACGGCGCGCGTCTTGGCGTTGGGATCGACGGGGGCGGGTGCGGAGGCGGCTCCGCCGGTGCGCGTGGCCTCGATGCGGCGCGAGGGCAACGGGAAAGGTTCTGTGCTTTCCGGCTTGGAAGCCTGCTTGGTGGCCAGCGGACGACCGGCCTTGACGGCTTCCAGATCCGCGGCCAGCTCGCCGCAGGCGGGGTATCGGTTCTCGGGATTTTTGGCCAGACAGCGCATGAGGATTTCGTCGAGGTCTTTGGGCAGATCAGTCTTGGCGATGCTGGGCCGCACCGGATTTTCAAAGGCGACTTGGAACGAAGTGATGGTGACCGTGTCGCCGGGAAATGGTTTTTTGCCCGTGAGCATCCAGTAGAGGACGGCGCCGAGCGAAAAGATGTCGCTGCGGCCGTCGATAGCGCCCCCACGGAACTGTTCCGGCGACATATAGGAGGGAGTGCCGAGCGAGGTGCCCTCCTGGGTGAGCTCGGTGCCTTCCATACGCGCGATGCCAAAATCGGCGATTTTGGCCTGGCCGTCGGGAGTGACGAGGATATTGGGCGGCTTGATGTCGCGATGGACCACGCCGTTCTTGTGGGCGTATTCGAGGGCGCGGGCCACCTGGATGCCAATGTCGAGCAGGAGTTCGAGCGGAAGCTGAACGGTGGGTCCCAGGAGCAGATTGAGCGGGCGGCCCTCGACGAACTCCTGAACAATGTAGGGCTGGCCGTACTGGTCTTCGGCAATGTCGTGGATGGCGACGATGCCGGGATGGGAAAGGCGTCCGGCAGCCTGAGCTTCGCGATTGAAGCGCTGCTTGAACTTGGCGATATCCTGCGGAGAGGCATTGGTGGTGAGGATCATCTTGATGGCCACGACGCGGCCGATCTGGGTGTCGCGGGCGCGGTAAACGACGCCCATAGCGCCGCGGCCCAATTCGTCGATGACCTCGTAGCGACCGATGTTCTGCATCGCTTCGGCTCCGGAGAAAAGCGCAGCATACTTTATCACCGCACGGCGGTGGTGGGGCAGGGCGTGCCCGGGCCAAGTGCGCCGACACAGGCACTACCGCCGGAGTGGCGGGCGATCGAGCGCTACCAAGCGTGGCCGGGGTATGCTAGGCTGGATGGGCAAAGCTGGTCTTTCGCTTCCGAAACATTCAATTTGAGGCGCTACCATGTCTGGGCATTCCAAGTGGGCAACCATCAAGCACAAGAAGGCCGCGACCGACGCGAAGCGCGGCCGGATGTTTACGCGGTTCATCCGTGAAATCACGATTGCGGCGCGGCAGGGCGGTGGAGATCCGGACTCGAACCCGCGGCTTCGCACAGCAATCGCTGCGGCGAAGAACGAGAACATGCCGAGCGACAACATCGAACGCGCCATCCTGCGCGGCACCGGGCAGCTTGAGGGCGAGACGTACGAGGAAGTGACATTCGAGGGGTACGGTCCCGGGGGCGTGGGGATGCTGGTGCAGGCGGTGACGGCGAACCGGAACCGAGCGGTGGGCGAAATCCGGCACCTGATGAGCAAGAACGGGGGCAACCTGGCGGAGACGGGCAGCGTGGGCTGGCAATTCCACCGCAAGGGCGATATTTCCGTGCCGAAAGAAACAGCGGACGAAGAAAAGCTGATGAGCATCGTGCTGGACGCGGGAGCGGAAGACCTGCGCGACGACGGGTCGTCGTGGGAGATTATCACGCCGCCGGAAGCGTTCGAGACGGTGCGCGACGCGCTCGTGAAAGCGGGGATCAAACCGGCGTCGGCGGAACTTTCCATGATTCCGCAGAACTACGTGAAGCTGTCGGGCGCGCAGGCGCAGCAGATGCTGCGGCTGATGGAAGCTCTGGAAGAGCATGACGACGTGCAGCACGTCTATTCCAATTTCGACGTGGACGAAAAAGAGATTCAGGCCGCTGTGGGCGCCAACTAGAGCGGCGCCCGGCTCACCAGAAGCCCGCCAACCTCGGAAATCGAGCCAAACGATCCTGCCCGGCCAGGGCAGGAGGGCATCGTGTCGCTGTCACACATCGATGGCGGCTCGCTATTTGATGCCGGAGTGCCGCGCAGTACACTCCCCACATGGCAGGCGATGCGCGGATGCGCGTGTTGGGGATTGATCCGGCAGCGGCGGGAGCTACGGGATACGCCATTGTGGAAACAGATGGACGCGCGTGCCGCGTCCTTCACTATGGCGCGGCACGGCCGCCACGCGCAGCGAGCCCCGCAGCACGGCTGGAAGCTGTCCACCGCCTGGTAGCCGGGCTGCTCGATGAATATTCGCCGGGGGCAGTGGCCGTGGAGGCGCCGTTTGCGGCTCTGAACGTGAAGTCGGCAATGCTGCTCGCGGAAGTGAGGGGCGTAGTGCTGCTGGCTGCGGCGCAGGGGCGAGTGCCGGTGGAAAGCTATTCGCCGCGGGAAATCAAGGCGAGCGTGGCGGGCTGCGGGCAGGCGTCAAAGGAACAGGTGCAGGTGATGGTGCGCTCGCAACTGCGGCTGGCGGAACTTCCGGAGCCGCTCGACGCCGCGGACGCGCTGGCCGTGGCGCTCTGCCATATTCACAGCCGCCAGGCGCAGATGAGAATGGGCGCCGCCCTGCGCCAGCCAGCGCCAGGCGGAGCGGACAGTGTAATTGGGACACGGCGGCGGAGTCCTGCACCAACTGGTCCGTGGCGGAGCGCCAGCCTGAATGGACGGAAATACCAGAGGAATGGGAGCGGGCGCACACGCTGACGCTGAACGGAGATCAGCCATTCGGAGCGCATCCACGAGAGACCGCAACTATCACCCGCCGCGCTTTTCCGGTATCGCCCTTCTGCTTTTCTTCGCACTCGTGCCACTGAGTGGCATGACGGCGCTGGGACAGTCCCACAGCGCACCTGCGAGCGGCGCTGTGGTCATCTTCCGAAAAATATTCAAATCCAGCTCGCCGGAGTTCACGGAAATTCGCGTCCCGGAGAGCGGGCCGGGCAGTTGCGAACTGCGCGGGCTGGATGAGGACCCCAATCCGCAGCCGGTGGAGATCGGAGCGGCGCTGCGGGAAAAGATCTTCGCGCTGGCGGGGGACCTGGATGATTTTCGCGGCCTTTCGCTGGACGTGAAGCGGCGAATTGCCAATCTGGGCGAGAAGACGTTCCGGTACGAAAAGGGCGGCGACGCGAACGAAGTGAAATTCAATTACACGATCAACGCCAAAGCCGCCCAACTGCTGCAAATCTTTGAAGCGCTCGCACGGGAGCAGGAGGATTTTGAGGTGCTCGCGCGGCGCATGAAATACGACCGCCTGGGAGTGAATGAGGTGCTGATGCAGGTGGACCAGGACGTGCGGCATCAGGCGGTGGCGCAGCCGGAGCGGTTTCTGCCGCTGCTCGAACAGATTTCCGGAGATTCGCGGTTTCTGGAGATTGCGCGGCAGCGCTCGCGCGCATTGATTGATTTCATTCGGGTCGGGGGGAAGTGAGCCGCGTCGGGGTTCCCCTGCGTGGCCCGGAACTGAAGGGCGGCGGTCCCGAAGCTTCGGGATAGGGTGCGGGCGCTACGGTGCTTGACGCGCAGGCGGCTGAGGAGCAGCATCTCTCAATAGGCAGCCGGCCGGCCACTGAGGCTGCCTTCGCGACGTTCGAGTTAGTCTGGGAGGTGCCTATGTCCCGCCGGGTGGTTTCGTTTCTCGCGGTTCTTTCTGCGATTGCCTGCCTGATTCTGATTCCGGCCGCGCACGCCGGCGAGGTGAGCCATGCGCGGATCGTCCGGCTCAGCTACGCCTTGGGTGACGTGCAGATGAGCGCGGACGGCGCGGCGGGCTGGCACAAGGCGATTGCCAACACTCCGGTGCGGGAAGGAAACAGCCTGGCGACGGGCGACGGGCGCGCGGAGGTGGAGTTCGAAACCGGCGCGATGGCCTGGGTCGCATCGAACACGGTGCTCGAATTCCCGCAGCTCATTTTGGAGGACGGCGCGAAGAACACGCAGCTCGCCGTGAAGCAGGGCACTGCGACGTTTTATGTGCAGCCGGGGCGGCACGATTCGTTTGCGGTCGAGGCCGGCCCGTTGTGGATCGTGACAACGGAGAGTGCGCGGTTCCGCGTGGATGTTTTTGATGACGGCGCGGCCGTGAGCGTGTTGCGCGGGGCCGTGAGTGTGACGGGGAACGGTGTGACGCAACACCTGAACGGTCATTCGACGCTGGCCCTGCGCTCCGAAGCACAGGGCAGCGGCGTTGTGAGCGCAAATCCCCGGAGCGACGCGTGGGACCGCTGGGTTTCCGACCGCTTCACGTCGGTCGATGAGGCGCGGTTGAATTCGACGGACAACCTGAAAGCGCCGTTCGGCTACGGAATGGCGGACCTCAGCTTCTACGGCGGCTGGGTGATGGTGCCGGGATACGGCCTAGGGTGGCAGCCGTTTGGAGTAGGGGCGGGTTGGTCGCCGTTTTTCAACGGGTATTGGGACAGCTTCGGGCTGTTGGGTGGCCCCACGTGGATCAGCTACGACCCTTGGGGCTGGCTGCCGTATCACTACGGCGGATGGGTGTTTTCTCCGATTTACGGCTGGGTGTGGGCGCCAGGCAGCGCGGGCTTTGCCGTGTGGAGTCCGGCCACAGTGTTCTGGATGACGACGCCCTCGGGGATCGGCTGGGTGGCGCGGGCGCCGGGTGAAACTTTGAAAGGCACCGCGCAAAATCTCGCGCAGGGAGTGGTGACGAATACATCGGCCGGCATGCTGGCGGGTTCGCGCAACTCCATTCTGCGCGGAGCGGACGCCGCGAAAGTGCAGATGATCGGCGAATGGAAGGGCGAGGGCGAGCTGAGCCGAATCGTGCAGCAGGCGCAGGGCCGGCAAGCATCACAAGCGACAACCAAGGCGGCGCTGAATATTCGGAGCGCGCAGCGGATGCCGGCAAACGGAGCGCTGCGGATTGCCAGCGCCGGAATGTTCGCAGGACACGTACAAGTTTACGAGCCGCCGATCCCGCCGGGACATCTCGGGCACAACGCAGCCGCCCGCGAGAATCAGGGGTCGGCGGCATTGCCGACGGGAACGCCAACCGGAACTCGTAGCGAGGGCGCTGCGGGTCGTCCACAGAGCGCAACAGGCGACGCCGGCAAAGTAAAACCTTAGCTCGAACTCAAGCGACAACGATTCCGGCGTAGCCGACGCACCAACTGGTGTCGCCGCTGACGTCCGCAGAGGTGGCATAGCGAATCAGCTCGGCGCGGGTGGCACCGAGCTGTTTGGCGGCCACGAGCATCGTCGTCGCCGGGCCGTAGCCGCACATGGTGATGTTTTCCCGCCGGACAACGTCATAGAGGCCGCGTGGATCGAGTGCCAGGATGCGGTCGATGGCGCGCGCGTCCTTTTTGCGTGTGATCTCGTCGCTTTCGTAGTGGTTCATATCGGAGCTGGCGACAATGAGCACTGGCTCCGTTTGTGCGGCGACTACGGTGGCGATGGCGCGGCCCAAATCTTCAAAGGCCTGGAAGCGATCCGTGCCCAGGGCAATCGGGACAAAATGGAACTTGGGCGTCAGCTTCTGCAAGAACGGCAACTGGACCTCGATGGCATGCTCGGCGGCGTGGGCCAGTTCGTCTTCGTGCAGCAACGGGCAGGCGCGGGCGAGTGCCTCGGCGAGCGGGGCATCTATAGAAGCATCGCCCAGCGGCGTGCGCCAGGCTCCCTCGGAAAGAATGGCGAGCGGCGCGCCCTGCGGATAGTGCCGCGGACAAAGGATGATGTAGCGGCGCGGCAACGCGAGGCGCGCCAGCACGGCTCCGGCTACGGCGCCGGAGTACATGTATCCGGCATGAGGCAGGATGCAGCCGATGGCGTGGAAAGGTGCGATATCTTTCGCGGGAACGAGAAACTTGCGCACATCGCGTTCGAGCTGCGCGGGACTCGAAGGATAAAAGCGTCCGGCGACGGCAGGTTCACGAATCATAGGGCGCTCGGCTGGCCAGCGGAACGGCCCGGGCGGAGCCGGGACTGCGAGGTCAACTCGACTTCGAGGGCTTCCCTTTAAGTTTGACGGCAACACTGGTGCCGGGGTTGCAATACACCGTAATCATGTCGCCGGGCTGATAGCCGCCGGTGCCCAGCATGTCCGCAACCCTGTTATGCAGATCGGTGGAGTATTGGAAGGACCAGACCATGCGCGGATTGGCCATGCTTTGGACGATAACCGTTGCGATGTTAAAGGCGAGCACGCGGCCCTTGTATTTCACCATTTTGGGCTTGGCTACTTTGACGTTGGTGTTCGGTGTCGCGTTGACGGTGACCGTCGGCGAACTGCTGACCGTCGGCGCCGGGGTCGCGGGCGTGGGAACCCGCTGGCCGTCGCTGGTCGGCGGCGCTGCTTGCGCCGCACACACGGAAGGGAAGGCCAGGGCGAGTGCCGCGGCGGAAGCTACGAGCGCGAAGATGCGGCTATTCTTCAACATTGTCCACGCTGATCTTCAGTGAGCGCAGGAATTTGACGTCCTGCGCGGTCATCTGCACCCTTTCCTCCTCCGTTTCATCCTCCAGGATTTCGTCGTCCACGCGGATGCGCAGGGAATCCAGGAAGCGGCGGTCCTGCACGGTCATGCGCACGGGCTTCGCTTCACGCGGGGCCAGGCCAATGGTGGCGTCGAGCTTCAGAACGATGTCGTACCCGGCGGAGCGGACTCCGGCGATGGCTTTCTGGATGCGCTCAGAATCGGATATGGCTTCGTTGATCGCGCGGCCGAGTTCACGGAGCACCTGCTTGAGATTGTCGTCGAGCTGCACGAGAGGCCTCCCAAGTGAGACAGGACCCATTCTAGTGCTGCGCGGAAACAGGCACAAGAGCCGCGGCAGGAGGCGTTTACAGGGCGGTAACGCACTGGAGACCGTGCGGATGCAGCCGTTTGAGGGTCGGCGGGCCCGGCGCGCGCGGCGGCCCGGGTCCGTAACTTTTCATCTCGCCGCAACGCTTGCTGCATTACACTCCTGTGACGCTCAAGAACCGTGAGCCACCTGGAACCCATCATTGAAGCGCGTGCCGTGGAGCAGTTCTACGTGCAGCAGGACGGCCATCGCACGCAGATCCTGGCGCCGACCACCATCAGCATCGCGCCGGGGAAAATCGTGGCGCTGCTGGGGGCATCCGGCTGCGGAAAATCCACGCTGCTGCGGATCCTGAGTGGCCTGGCGCGGCCCTCGGCCGGCGACGTGCTCTGGCACGGCCAGCCGCTCAACGGACGCAGCCCGAACGTAGCCATCGTTTTCCAAAGCTTCGCGCTGTTTCCCTGGCTGAGCGTGATTGAAAACGTGGAGGCGCCGCTGAAGGCGCGGGGGGTGGGCGCGTTCGAGCGGCGCAAGCGCGCGCTGCGGATTCTGGATACGGTGGGGTTAGACGGATTCGAGAAGGCCTATCCGAAAGAGCTCTCGGGCGGCATGAAGCAGCGCGTGGGGTTCGCGCGCGGGCTGGTGGTCGAGCCGGAAGTGCTGTTCATGGACGAGCCGTTCTCGGCCCTGGACGTGCTGACGGCGGAAACCCTCCGTGGCGAACTGCTGGAATTGTGGACGAGCCGGAAAATCCCGACGAACGCAATCTTCATGGTTACGCACAACATTGAGGAAGCTGTGGAGCTCGCGGACCGCATCATCGTGCTGGCCCACCGGCCCGCGCACATCCACGATGACTTTGACGTCGGCATGCCGCACCCGCGGGATCGCAAATCGCCGCGCTTTCTCGAGTTGGTGGACCACGTGTACAAAGTGCTCACGCTGCCGGACGAGGCGCACCTGCTGCCCTCCGAGCGCCCCGAACGCGAAAAGCACGCACCGCTGCCGCACGCACGGCCCGGAGGAATCGCAGGCCTAGTGGAGATTCTGGGCGACCGGGGCGGGTCCGACGATCTCTATCATCTGGCCGAAGACCTGGTGATGGAGTTGGACGACCTGCTGCCCATCGTCGAGGCCGCGACGCTGCTGGGCATGGTCGAGGTGGCCGAAGGGGACGCGCGGCTCACCGCGACCGGCCGGAAGTTCGCGGATGCCGGCATTGAGCAGCGCAAACAAATATTCCGCGAGGCGGCGCTCGATAGTGTCTCCTTGCTGCGGCAAGTCCAGAGCGCGCTGCGCTCAAAGGTGGATCACACCCTGCCTGCCGAGTTCTTCCGCGACATTCTGGACGAACGGTTCAGCACCGAAGAGGCGGAGCGGCAATTCCAGACGGCGCTGGACTGGGGCCGTTACGCCGAGATTTTCGAGTACGATCCCGGAACCGACCGCCTGACGCTGCAAGACGCGGCTCTGGCCGGCGCTGCCTAATCGCATGGCCGCATTGAGCACGCCGCAGCCCGCCGGCCGCTTCCAGTTCTACCGCGGGCGCGCTTCGCTGCTGACGGATGCGATCGTCTTCGCGGGCGCGCTGGCTGCGCTCTACGCGCTTTTCGGCGTAGGCCGCGTGTGGCTCGCCCCGTTCCAGCCGGCGGCGGAAATTTCCCGCAGTCCAAAGTCGCTGCCGCTCTATGCCATGTACTCGCTGGGGCGCATGGGGATCGCGTACCTTGCCAGCCTGGTTTTTGCGCTGGTCTATGCATACCTGGCGGCGCGAAACCGCGCGGCGGAGCGGCTGATGATTCCGCTGCTCGATATCCTGCAGTCCATCCCCGTGCTGAGTTTTTTGCCCGGCGTAATGCTGGCGATGGTCGCGCTGTTTCCGGGGCGGCAGATTGGGCTCGAACTGGGATCCATCCTCCTGATCTTCACCGGGCAAGTGTGGAACATGGCGTTCAGCTTTTACGCGTCCCTGAAGAGCCTGCCGCAGGAGCTGATCGAGGCGACGTGCACCTACCGCTTCGGACGCTGGCAGCGGTTCTACGAGCTCGAGCTGCCCTTCGGGGCTATCGGGCTGGTGTGGAATTCGCTGATGTCGGTGGCGGGCGGCTGGTTCTTCCTGATGGCGTGCGAAATGTTTCAGCTCGGCAACCGCGACTTCCGGCTGCCCGGCCTGGGCTCCTATCTGCAAAGTGCGGCGAACCACGGCGACACGGGCGCCATCCTGTGGGGCTTGGCGGCGATGATCCTGGTGATCCTGCTGCTGGATCTGGTGCTGTGGCGCCCGTTGATCGCCTGGGCGGAAAAATTCAAGTTCGAGCAGGTGGAAAGCGCGAACACGCCGCAATCCGTCACGCTCTCTGCGCTGCGGCACTCGGCGATTCTTGCGTGGCTGAATCGCAAAGCGCTGGCGCCCGCGTGGGAAGCACTGACGCTGCGCGTAGCGCGGCATGAGGCTGCCGAGCCGCCCCAAGCTCCGCCGGCACCATGGCGCACACTCGCGGCCCGGGCCGTGGGAATTGCCGCATTGATCTTGATTCTTTACGGCTCGATGCGCGCGGGCCGCTCGTTGATGGAGCTGACGAGGAGCGATTTGGTGGCGCTCTTCCGCGGGGCCATGGCCACGTTCGGGCGCGTAATCCTCGCGTTGGCCATCGGCACGCTCTGGACGGTTCCGGTCGGAGTGGCCGTCGGATCGCGCCCGCGGCTCGCGGCGCTGGCGCAACCGGTGGCGCAGGTGGCGGCCTCGGTGCCGGCCACGGCCCTATTTCCCATCGTTCTGCTCGTCCTCCTCCGGTTCGGCGGAGGCATGGCAATTGCCGCCATCGTGCTGATGCTGCTGGGCACTCAGTGGTATCTGCTGTTCAACATTATTGCCGGAGCGCAGGCCCTGCCCACGGATTTGAAGGAGGTCGCTACGGTGTACCATTTCTCGGGATGGGACCGCTGGCGGCTGCTGATTTTGCCCGGAATTTTTCCCTATCTGGTCACCGGCCTGGTCACCGCGGCAGGCGGGGCGTGGAACGCAAGCATCATTGCGGAGTACTTCCATTTTAAGGGGCGCGTCATGGCTACGACGGGATTGGGCGCGACGATCAGCCACGCCACCGATTCCGGAAACTTCCAGCTTCTGCTGGCCAGCACCGTAGTGATGGCCATCGTGGTGGTGACGATCAATCGTCTGCTGTGGAAGCGGATGTACCGGCTGGCCCAGACGAGATTCCAGTTGGGTTAGCGGTGAGCGTGACGGGGAGCGGATGGTAGGGGCACGACATGTCGTGCCCCCAGCAAGAAAGCTACCCGGAGAAGCCTTCGACGAAACGCACGTCGCGTTCTGCGGCGCCCGCGAGCACTTTGAGTGCGGCCTGATACGCGGGGCTGTTATAGGTAGCGATCGCTTTCTCCACGCTTTCAAACTCGATGACTACGGTGCGGTCGCTGATGCCCTTCTCAACGACTTGCGTGGGAACACCGCGCACGAGAAAACTGCCTCCGCCGGCTCCAATGGCCGGGCCGGCCAGCCGCGCGTATTCCATCAACGCCTCGGGTTTCGATACCGAGCGGTACAGCGTGATCCAGTATCCTTTCGCCATTCGAGCCTCCTCGAGGGCGGAATGATAACAGGAGGGGGAGCCGGAGCGAGTGTGCAGGGAGCGGCGATGACAGGATGGCTCAGGAGTGCGGCTGCGGGGCGAACGCGGCTTGGACGGATTTCTGGATGGCCTTCTCGAGGCCTTCGGGATGCTTGAGAAAATCGCCGCCCACATACTTTTCCGAGAAAAACAGCAGTTCGCCGGTCTGGGCCCGAATCACTCCGAAATGAATCATCAATCCCTGCCCGCCCCCGCCCATCAGGCCGCCCATGGAAGACATCGCCTTCTCGCCTTTTGAAGTCAGCGTGCCATCCGCAGTCACCAGAATCAGGACGTCAACGTCCATCTTCTTCGTGATGGGCAGTTCCTCGACCAGGCGGAAACTTTCCAGCAGGTCGTTGCGGTGCCCGGGTTTGGACCACGCCGTCACCAGATCGCGGAAGCGCGCCTGAACGGCGAGAAGGGCGTCTTGCCGTTCCATCGTCGTCTCGCCTTCGCCGAGACACAGCGGATATTCGCTGACGAGCAGCTTCCGCTGCTCGAACAGATCGTCCATTTCGCCGCAGATGGTTCTGCGCAGATGGTCGGCGGTGCCAGTAGTTTCCGTACCGGTAGTGACGGTCCATTTCTCCACGTGCACTTCGGGAGGCACGAGCAACACGCGGGTGGCCCCGCCCAGCGCGTCCTCTTCCTTCGCGCGCCAGGGCAGTTTCTGCGCTGCAGCGGCAGAGAGCACCGCCAGCAGCGCACTCAGGATTGCCAATTGACGTGACTTGGTCATTTCTTGGGTATTACGCCGGGGCAATCTTATACCCGCCCGGCCCGGATGCTGTCGAGGTCACCCGCGGATGCCGTCCCGGATGCTCAGTTGTATATAATGTGGCACGAGGCCGGCGGGTGGGTTCTCCCTTCCTGCTCCCCGCTGGCAATGCAGGAGTCTGATGATGAATCCGGTCAAACCGCAGTCGGGAGTGAAACAAGCGGCGGCCTCGGGCACGAGTGGCGCGGCGGGAACGGCGGCGCGCCCCGATACGCTCTCGGTTACCGACAACCGCACCGGAAAACAATACGAGCTGCCCATCGAGCACGGCGCCATCCGCCCGAACGACCTGCGGCAGATTCGCAGCGGCCCCGACGACACCGGCCTGATGGCCTACGACCCCGCGTTCCTGAACACGGCGGCGTGCATCAGCCGCATCACCTACATTGACGGCGACAAAGGCATCCTGGAATACCGGGGCTATCCGATCGAAGAGCTGGCGGCACGCAGCACGTTTCTGGAAACCGCGTACCTGATCCTCTACGGCGTGCTGCCTTCGCGCGCGCAACTCGAGGAGTGGACCTGGCACATCACGCACCACACCTTTATCCACGAAAGCATCAAGAAATTCCTGGACGGCTTCCATTACGACGCCCACCCGATGGGCATGCTGGTCTCCACTGTGGCCGCGCTCTCGACCTTCTATCCGGACGCGAAGGACATTTTCAACGCGCAATCGCGGCAGAAGCAAACCTACCGGCTCATCGGGAAGATGCCCACGCTGGCCGCTTTCGCCTACCGGCACAGTCTGGGCATGCCCTACGCGTATCCCGACAACGACCTGAGCTACCCCGGCAATTTCCTGAACATGCTGTTCCGGACGACGGAGTCGAAGTTCAAGCCCAACCCCACGCTGGAGCGCGCGCTCGACCTGCTGTTCATCCTGCACGCGGACCACGAGCAGAACTGCTCGACCAGCGCGATGCGCGGCGTGGGCAGCTCGCACGTGGATCCCTACTGCGCTACGGCCGCGGCCACCGCCGCGCTCTATGGCCCGCTGCATGGCGGCGCGAACGAGGCGGTCGTGCGGATGCTCACCGAGATCGGATCCGTGTCCAAAGTTCCCGCGTTCATCAAAGGAATCGAGAAGGGCGAATCGAAGCTGATGGGGTTCGGGCATCGCGTCTACAAGAACTACGACCCGCGCGCCAAAATCATCAAGCAGGCGGCCTACCAGGTGTTCGAGGTGCTGGGCCGCAGTCCGCTGCTGGACATTGCCCTGGAAATTGAGCGGATCGCGCTGGAGGACGAGTATTTCATCAAGCGCAAGCTGTACCCCAACGTGGACTTCTACTCCGGCCTGATTTACCAGGCGATGGGTTTCCCGACGGCTATGTTTCCCGTGCTGTTTGCCATTCCGCGGACGGCGGGCTGGCTGGCGCACTGGCAGGAAATGCTGGACGACCAGGAGCAGAAGATCGCGCGTCCTCGGCAGGTTTTTCTGGGTCCCGCGCGCCGCGGCTACGTGCCCATCGAGCAGCGGGGCTGAGCCGCCGGTGCGCACTCCCATCCAGCCATGCGCCCGACAGGCGAGCAAAGGCGTTGCAAACCCGGCGAATCTCTGGCACAAACGTCCCTTTTGGGGAAACCCGCGCCTTGTGCTCGGGGCGCGGGCCCTCCCGGAGCGTGACCCGGTCTGATGGACAACGCCGTAAAGCTGAATTTTCCGAGCGACCCGCGGTATCTCGGGGTGGTCCGCGGGGCCGTTGAGCGCTTCGCGGCCCTGGTCGGGTTCGACGAAGAGGATTGCCGGTGGATCACGCTGGCCGTGCACGAAGCGTTGACGAACGTGATTCGCCACGCGTATCACAACCAGTATGACCGGCCCGTCGAGGTGCGCCTTCGTGAGCGCGACGAAGGCATGGAGGTCGTCATGGTGGATCACGGCACCGGTGTGAAGCAGGAGCAGATGTGCGGGCGCCCGCTCGACGACGTCCGTCCCGGCGGCCTGGGTCTGCACATGATCCGCGAAATTATGAGCGAAACGGACTACCTGCCCCTGGAGGGGCGGAATGAATTGCACCTGTTCAAGAAGAGGGGCTCGAAGACTTCGGTAGGAGAGTGATCGATGCAAATTGCTACGCGGCAGCAGGGCAACAGCACGCTGGTGGACGTACAGGGCGACATTGACCTGTATAATTCGCCCGAGGTGCGCAAAATCATTCTCGAGGAACTGAAGGAAAAGAAAGTGTCGCGCCTGATCGTCAACCTGACGGGCGTCCGTTACATCGACAGCTCGGGGGTCGCCTCGCTGGTGGAAGGGCTGAAGGTTTCCCGCAATATGTCCAGCCGCTTTATGCTCTACGGCCTCAGTCCGGCGGCGCGTGAAGTGCTCGAACTCTCGCGGCTGATTCGCGTTTTCGAGGTGTACGGCACTGAGCAGGAAGCGCTGCAGGCGAAATAAGGCCAAGTCGACGGGAGGGAATCCAGACGAATGGCATTCTTCGAAAGCATCGGGCGCAACACCATCGGCGGTCTCGCCTATGTGGGCGGCCTCGCGCGGCTCAGCGGGCGCGCCGCGTACTACACGCTCATCGGTCCTTTTCGCGGCAAGGCCCTGCGCTGGAGCCGCGCATTCCACCAGGCCATGGCTGTCGGCGTGGAAGCGCTGCCGATTCTTTCGGTCATTACCTTCTTTGTGGGGCTGATTCTCGCGCTTCAGGGCGCTTATGAACTGCGCAAATTCGGCGCGCTGCAGTTTGTGGCCGCGGGCGTGGGCGTCTCCATGACGCGCGAACTCGGGCCGCTCATGACTGCCATCGTGGTGATCGGGCGTTCCGGTTCGGCATTCGCCGCCGAAATCGGGACGATGAAGGTGACGGAGGAAATCGACGCCCTCACGACGATGGCGCTCAATCCCGTGCAGTTTCTGGTGACGCCGAAGTTTCTGGCCATGATCCTGATGCTTCCCTGCCTGACCACCTGGGCGGACTTCATGGGAGTGATGGGGGGCGCGGTGTTCGGAGTCACCGGGGCCAGCTTCACTTTCGGCGGATACGTCCAGGCCACGCTCGATGCGCTGCTGAAGCGCGACATCATCGGCGGGCTGATCAAAGCCGTCATGTTCGGCGCGGTGATCACCGCGGTGGGATGTCATGAAGGGTTCGAGACGGGCGGAGGCGCGGAAGAGGTCGGCCGCTCGACGACTTCGGCCGTGGTGATGTCCATCTTCCTGGTGATTATCGTGGACCTGATTTTCACATCCCTCTTCTACGTTCTGGAACGATGAGCGCGCCTGCGGATAGCGACAAGGCGCTCTCGGTGCGCGACCTGCGCGTTCGCTACGGCGAACGCGAAATCCTGCACGGCATCAGCTTCGACGTCACGCGGGGTGAGACGCTCGTGATTCTGGGCGGTTCCGGCTCGGGCAAAAGCACGCTGCTGCGCACCCTGGTGGGGCTGCAGCCGACCACCTCCGGCGAGGTGTGGATCCGCGGACAGGATATCGCCAAATTGAGCGAAGAGGAGCTGGACGAAACGCGGAAGAAGATCGGCCTTTCCTTCCAGGGTGGCGCGCTCTTTGGCTCAATGACGGTCGGAGAAAACGTATGCCTGCCTCTCCGCGAGCATACCCAGCTCGAAGAAAGCACCATCCAGATCATCATGCGGCTCAAGCTCGAGCAGGTGGGCCTGGCCGGATTTGAGAACTACATGCCCTCGCAGTTGAGCGGAGGAATGAAGAAGCGCGCCGCGGTGGCCCGGGCCATGGCCATGGACCCGGAAATCCTGTTCTTCGACGAACCCTCCGCGGGGCTCGATCCCATCATCGCTGCGGGAATTGACAACCTGATTCTGAAGCTGAAAAAAGCGTTCCGCATGACCATCATCGTGGTGACGCACGAACTGGCCAGCGCCTTTCTGATTGCCGACAGCATGCTGCTGATCAACAAGGGCGACATCGTGGCCCACGGCACAAGAGAGGAGATGCAGAACAGCACGCATCCGCGCGTGCGCCAGTTCCTCGACCGCGTGCCCGAGCCGGAAGTCGCCGAGGAAATGGATTATCTGCAGATGCTCACGGGCGAAGCGCCGCCCCGGGCGCTCTAGCCGGCCGCGGTTCGCCGCGTTTTCCTTTCCAAGACTTAGAAGCCCGCAACTCTCAAGTAGCGCGCGTTCCAGCCGATAAGAGAACAGAGCGCATCCGAGCACTGGTGTCGGGGCAAATTTCCCCGCCGCGATAGCATGAAGACCTATCTCAAAATTGCCGTGCCCTGGGGGATCGGCCTCTCGCTGGCTCTCGTGATTGGGGCCGCCGCGCTCTCCTTCCGCAACCTGGATGAATATCGCCAGAACGCCGAATGGGTGGCCCATACGCATGTGGTGATCGAACGCCTCGAGACGCTCCGCAGCGAGGTGCTGAAGGTGGAGAACGCGCGCCGGGGCTATGTGCTCACCGGCGATCCGCAATTTGCCACGCGCCTCTCGGCCGGGCGCGCCGAAATAGAGAAAACTCTGGGCTCCCTGCGCACCCTCACCGCGGACAATGCCTCCCAGCAAAAAGAGTTGGAGGGGCTTCAAGCGCTCGTTCAATCGCGGCTCGATCTTCTGGATCGCTCCCTGGCGATCCACCGCGCGGGCCAGCCGGATGACGCAGAGCAGTCCGCCCTGACTCTTCCCGGCGCGGAACTTACCAACCGCATCCTCACGGCCCTCGATCGCATGGGCAACCGGGAGCAGGATCTGCTGCGGGAGCGCAGCGAGCAGGCGCAACGCAGCGCACTGAAATCCCGCATCGCGCTGGCTTTGGCCATGTTCACCACGATTGCGCTGATTCTGGCGGCATTCTCGCTCCTGCGCCGGGAAGTCCGCGAACGCGTGCGGGCCGAAGGGGAACTCCGGGACCTGGCAACCACCCTGGAACAAAAGGTGGCCGAGCGCACCTCCATGTTGGAAACCCATACGAAGACCCTTCGGGAACAGGCCGCCCTCCTCGATCTCGCTCACGACTCCATTTTCGTGCGCGAAATGACCAACGCGATCCGCTTCTGGAATCGCGGTGCCGAGGAGACCTACGGATGGTCGAGGGAGGAAGCGCTCGGAAAAGTTACCCACACCATGCTCCAGACCCAATTTCCCGAGCCACTCACGAAAATTGAGGAGACCCTGCTCGCCGAAGGCCATTGGGAAGGAGAATTGATCCACACGCGCCGCGACGGCTCCTGCATCGTCGTGGACAGCCGGTGGGCTCTGCAGCAGGGCGCCGATGGCATCCCCACAGGCGTCCTCGAGCTCAACCGGGACATCACCGAACGGAAGCGATCGGAGGACGAGATTCGCTCCCTCAACCAGGCCCTCGAACGGCGCGTCGCCGAGCGCACCGCTGAGCTCGAAGCGTTCACTTCCTCGGTGGCGCACGACCTCCGCGCTCCCTTGCGCCACGTGGATGGGTTCAGCCGCATCCTGGAAGAAGAATACGCGCCGCAACTTGGCATCGAGGGCCAGAAGCTCGTCGCGCGTGTGCGCCGGGCCACGCAGCATATGGGCGAGCTGGTCGATGACCTCTTGAACCTCTCCCGCGTTTCCCGCCGCGAACTCTCGCCGCTGGTGACGGACCTGAATCCGCTGGTTCGCGAGGTGATCAACGGGCTGCAGCCCGCCTGCCAGGGCCGCCACGTGGACTTCCGCGTCGGCTTGCTTCCTTTCGCCGAATGCGACCCCGGCCTCATGCGCCAGGTGTTCGCCAATCTGCTGGGCAATGCTGTGAAGTTCACGCGTCCGCGCGATCCAGCCATCATCGAAGTCGGCCAATCGGACCACAACGGCAACCGGGCCATATTCATCCGCGACAACGGCGTGGGGTTCAGCATGAAGTACGCGGACAAACTGTTTGGAGTGTTCCAGCGCTTCCATCGCGTCGAGGATTTTGAAGGCACCGGCGTAGGTCTGGCCACCGTGCTGCGCATCGTCCAGAAGCACAACGGCCGCATTTGGGCCGAGGCGGAAGTGGATCGGGGCGCGGCATTTTATTTCACGCTGGAAGGCCTGGAAGATCGGAGATCCCCGGAATCTTCCCGGCCGGCAGGAGGGCTCCATGCCAGTGGGTGACGTCGATATTCTGCTCGTCGAAGACAGCCCGGAGGACGCGGAGCTCACGCTGTACAGCTTGCGCCGCAACAACCTTGCCAATCGCATTCACTGGGCCAAGGACGGAGAAGAGGGCTTGGACTTTTTATTCTGCCGCGGGCCCTATGCGGATCGCTCCTTCCAGCATCCTCCCAAGGTGGTTCTGTTGGATCTCAAGCTGCCCAAAGTGGACGGGCTCGAGGTCCTCCGGCAGATGAAGGAAGACCCGCGGACACGGCCCATTCCGGTGGTCGTGCTCACTTCCTCTAGGGAGGAGGCGGACGTCGTCCGCGGCTATCGCAACGGCGCCAACAGCTATGTGCAGAAACCGGTGGATTTCGACCAATTCCGTGAAGCTGTGCGTCAACTTGGCCTCTACTGGATGGTCACCAACGAGCCGCCCCCCGATGCCACGTTCGCACGCAGGTAGTTGCTATGCAAAGACCCACGGAAGCCGTCCAACAGACCCCGGAAACTGAGTCGCGCGTCTTCCGCCTCCTGTTTGTCGAGGACGACCCTGCCGACCTCGAGCTGATTCAGCGCGAACTTTCCGGTCGAGGCGTGAAATTCGAGGGCGAAGTGGTGTGCCAGCCGCAATCCTTCCGCGAGCGCATTCGTAATTCGTCCTTCGACGCGGTCCTGTCGGACTTCCGGCTGCCCGGCTGGAATGGCATGGATGTGCTGCGCGAACTCCGGGGCCTGGGCCTGGAAATCCCGTTTTTGCTCATCACCGGAACGCTGGGAGAAGAAAAAGCCGTCGAATGCATGCGGATGGGCGCCACAGATTGCATCCTCAAGGACCGTCTGGCCCGCCTGCCAATGGCCCTGCACAATGCCGTGGACGGCTGGGAAATGCGCGAGAGACAAAAGCGCATTGCCGAGGAGTTGTGGACCAGCGAGTCGAAGCTCGGCCTGCTGCTCTCCCAGTTGCCCGCGATCATTTGGACCTCGGACCGGGCACTGCGTCTCACTTCGCTCACCGGCGCCGGCTTGGCGGCACTGCCCGAAGGAGCTTGGCAGCGGCGCGCCCGGGACTTGAACACCGATGCATCGCATCCGGCGGCGGCCGCGCACCCGCGCGCACTGGCCGGCGAATCCGTGGAATTCGAAAACGAGATCGAGGGGCGCGCCTATTGGAGCCGCGTGGAACCGCTCCGCGACGTGGCCGGAGAGACGAGCGGCTGCCTCGGCTTCGCGCTCGATATCACCGAGAAGAAGCGCATCGAGATGGAATCCCAGCGCCGCGCCCGCGAGCTTTGGCGCGCAAATGAGACACTCGCCGCCATGGTGGCCAACGCTCCCGTCGCCATCGTGGCGATGGACCATGCAGGCCGCGTTCGCATCTGGAATCCGGCGGCGGAGCGCATGTTCGGCTGGACGGCGAACGAGGTGCTCGGCGGCCCGGTTCCCTATCTGCCTTCGGAGCGCCACGGCGAACATCAGGTGTTCCGCGAAATCCTCAAACAGGGCGGCAGCATTTCCAACGTGGAAACCCAGCGGATGAGAAAACACGGAACGCTTCTCGATGTGAGCTTGTCGGCAGCTTCCGTGGAGCTCGGAGCCGGCGCCGAAGACGCTTCCAGCGAACTGGAGATAATCGCCGTACTCACGGACATTACCGCGCGGAAGCTGGCGGAAGCGGAAATGCTCAGGCTGAGCACGGCCATCCAGCAATCTGCGGAAGCCGTGATGATCGCCGATACCGACGGCTTCATCCGCTACGTCAATCCCGCCTTCAGCGCCATGAGCGGATATTCCCCGGCCGAAGCCGTGGGCAAACGCACCAATTTGCTGCGTTCCGGACGGCATGACAAGAGCTTCTACGAAAATTTGTGGAAGACGATTGTGAGCGGTCAGACCTGGCGCGGGGAATTCGAAAACATCCGCAAGGACGGTTCTCCGCTGCCCATGGAGGCTTCCATCACTCCGGTGCGCGGCCCACGCGGCGTGATTACCTCGTTCATCTGCATCGCGCAGGATATCTCCGAGCGGAAGACGCTCGAGCGCCAGCTCCTCCAGGCGCAGAAGTCTGAAGCCATCGGGCAACTGGCCGGCGGCATTGCTCACGACTTCAACAACGTACTGGCGGCTATCCTGGGAATGGCCGAGTTGGGCCAGCTCGAAGCGCCGGAAGGCACCCGCATCCGCGAACGGCTCCAGAAAATCTGCCATCATACTGGCCGCGCGGTGGCGCTCACGCGCCAGCTCCTGGCATTTTCCCGCCGGCAGCAGCTCGAGCGGCGTCCCATCAACCTGAATCTCTCCGTCAACGAAGTCGCCAGCCTGCTCAGCGACTCGCTCGGCAAAGACGTGGAATTCGTGACCAACCTGGCTCCTGAACTGGCCAGCGTCTTCGCGGACCCGGCGCAGATCGAGCAGGTGCTCATGAATCTGTGCGTGAACGCCCGCGATGCCATGCCCTCCGGTGGCCGGCTGACCATCTCCACGGGCAAGGTGCAGTTCGATCAGGAGGCCTGCCGGACGCGTCCCGGGCTCGCGCCGGGCGAATTCGTGTGTCTGACGGTCACGGATACAGGGATGGGGATGGACGCGCAGACGCTGGGTCGCATCTTCGAGCCGTTTTTCACCACCAAGCCTCCCGGACGCGGGACCGGATTGGGATTGGCCACCGTCTACGGCGTGGTCAAACAGCACGGAGGTCATATTGACGTGATGAGTTCGCCGGGCGACGGCACTACCTTCCAGCTCTACTTTCCCGTTTCGCTGCCCGCCAAGCCGGGCGCGGAAGCGCCCGCCGACGGAGAGCCGGTCACGGGCGGCAGGGAAACCATCCTGCTGGCCGAAGACCACGAAGGATTGCGCGAACTGGTGTGCGAGTCGCTCGAATCGCTCGGATACTGTGTGTTGGCGGCCTGCGATGGCGAGGAGGCTGTCGAGATCTTCCGCCGGAATTCCGGCAAGGTGGATCTGCTGATCCTCGACGTGATTATGCCGCGGCTTCGCGGCCCCGACGCCTACAAACGAATTCGCGACCTCAGCGGCTCCATCCCCGTGCTCTTCTGTACGGGCTACAGTTCCGACTCGGCCCAGGTCGAAATCATTTCCGGCCACCCCGTACTCCAGAAACCCTACCAGACGCGGGAACTGGCGCGCACCGTCCGCTTTCTCCTCGACCAGCGTTTGCAATCTCAAAGTTGAGCAATCCTCCGCAAGCGATTTTCGGATGCCGTGGTATACTCCCGCATCCTGGCGGCGGCAGGGAGTGCAGGAGCGCCGCCACAGGCCGGGCGTAACTATGGATGCGAGGAAAGAGCAGGCCTTCGTCGGCGTTTTTGTGATCATTGCCGCGGGCCTGCTGATTGCCACGATTTTTGCCATCGGCGGGGCTTTCGGACGCGCCGGGCAAACCTACCTGGTTTACTTCAAGAATGCGGGCGGGCTCGAGCCCGGCTCCATTGTGCGCTACGCCGGCATCCGCGTGGGCCGCGTGGACAAACTCCGGATCGATCCCAAAGATCCGTCGCGCGTCATCATGGAGATCGGCCTGGAGCCGGGAGTTCCCGTCAAGACGGACAGCCTCGCTAAGATTTCCAGCCTCTCCGCTCTCGGCGAAAATTTTCTCGAGATCTTGCCGGGCAAGCCGGATTCGCCGCCGGCCCGCTCCGGCTCCGTGCTGCCCTCCAAGGAATTTTTCGGCATCAACGACGTGGCGGACATCCTGAACGATCTGGGGCCAAAGGCCGAGGATCTGGTGAGCAACCTGAACGACCGCGTCGTGCAGCTCAAGCTGACCATCGACCGCGTGAACGACCTGCTCAACGACCAGAACCGCGCTCACGTCGCCGGCTCGCTCGACAACCTGAACGGCATGCTCGCCGAAAACCGCCCGCACATTAAGAGCGCTCTCGGCCACGTGGACGATGTGTCCGCCAAGCTCGGGCCCACCGTGGACCAGTTCAAACAGACCGCCAAGCAGGCAGACGACACGCTCAAGAAAATCGACGATATCCTCGGCGAGAACCGCAAGGATC
Source organism: Candidatus Acidiferrales bacterium (assembly GCA_035624135.1). GTDB lineage: Bacteria > Acidobacteriota > Terriglobia > Acidiferrales > UBA7541 > JOPF136. The sequence continues at coordinate 30,779 of DASPSB010000163.1, forward strand.
TGCACGAGTCCATCGCCCAATTGCACAAAACCCTGAGCGACGCCACCACCCTGGTGGATCAGCTCAACCGCACGCTCAACACGAACGGCGAGAGCATCGACGAGACGCTCGACAACATCCGCCTGGCCACCGAAAACCTGCGCGAGTTTACTGATACCATCCGCACGCGGCCCTACACCCTCATCCGCACCGCGGAGCCGCCGGAGCACAAGCCGGGGGAGGGTTCCAAGCCGTGAGAGAGGTCCTGGCATGAGCCTTCCTAAATCCGCCTGTGCGGCGGCAGCGCTCGCCGTAGGGGCAGTGCTGCTTCTGACCGGCTGCGGCGCGGCGCGCCCCATCAAATACTATTCGCTCGATCCGCCGGAGGTCGCCGCGGCGGGACAGCGGACGGACGCATCGTTGCTCATCGCCCATTTCCATGCTCCCACTCTTTACCGCGACACGCGCATTGTCTACCGCAACGGCGGGAACGAGATGGGCCTGTACGAGGAACATCGCTGGGTGGAAGCCCCGGCGTTGATGGTCGAAGAGATGGTGCTCCAATACCTGCGCCGCAGCGGCCGCTACAAGAGCGTGCAGAACATTTCTTCGAACGCGCAGGGGGATTACATCGTTCATGGCCGCGTCGAGCGCTTCGAACAGGTGGAGGGCAAGCCGCTTTCTGCGCGCGTCTGGCTGCGCCTGAGCCTCTACGACCCCAAGGCCGGCGCCACCGTTTGGGCGGAAAGTTACGAGCGCGACGAACAGGCGGCCGGAGACGATTTTGCCTCGATTGTCGCTGCGCTCGATAAGAATCTGCAGCAGGGTGTGATCCAGCTCGCCGGAGGCATCGATCAGTACATCACGGCGCACCCGCGCCCGGCAGAATCATCCAAGTAGCGCAAGAACCCGCTCCTCACAACCGAGGCGCCGGTCCCTTCAACATTTGAGCGCGGCACGGCGGACCCGAAAGCCGTTCAGGTTCCCGAGCACGGCCAGCGCGATCTTCTCCGGCCGCAGCAGGTCCCGTGCGAGCTCCTGGATTTCTTCCCGCGTCACTCGTTCGATCGCGCCCGTGATCTCTTCGGTCGGGCAGTAGCGGCCGAAATAGATTTCCTGGCGCGCCAGGTTGGACATGCGCGCCGCCGACGACTCGAGCGCCAGGAAGTGCGAGCCGATCAAGTGGTCCTTCGCCCGGCGCAGCTCCTCAGCGGTGATGGGCGCCGCCTTCATGCTCCGGAACTCCTCGATCACGCAGCGAATCACCTTGTCGGCGTTTTGCCGCGCCGTGCCCGCATAGACGCACAGCATTCCCGCGTCGCGGTACGGATTCAGGTCGCTGAAGATCGTATAGGCCAGCCCCTGCTGCTC
>DASPSB010000188.1:0-3618 GCA_035624135.1 Candidatus Acidiferrales bacterium
CCGTCCTCCTCGAGGCGCTTTGCGACCCCAATCGCTTCGTGCGCTTGCGGTCTGCTGGTGCGCTCTCGCGCCTGGAAGGGCACGAGGAGGAAGTGCTGGTGCGCGCGATCGAGACCCGCGATCGGTATGCGCTGCAAGCCCTCGTGGGAGAGATGCAGCGCTCCGGCGCCATGCTCGCCGTGCTCAACGGGCTTGCGGATCCGCGCCAGCGGCCGCACTCGCGACGCATCCTGCTGGCCGCCGTGCGTGCTGGGGCGCCTCGCCTGCTCCTCGATGCCGTACTGCATCACGCCCATTGGCGCGTGCGCACCCAGGCCGCGCGACTGCTCGCGGAGTCGCGGGACCCCGAGGTCCTGCGTCTGCTGCGCTTCTATACTACGGACACCCAACGCCCCCGGGAGCGTGTGCTGTTCCTGTGGTTGCAGCGCCGCCTCCAGACTGCCGCGGCTGGGACCGTCGAACCGGTTCATTCGCCCACAGACGAAGCGCGGCCGAGCACAAGTGCGGCGATGGAGGAGCCTGCTCCGGCGTCGAACGCCTCGCTGGTGCGGGAAAATCGATGAACGCCGTTCTAGTGACCGTCAACGACGCGCTCTTCCTGTATTATCTGGTGTCCAACCTCCTCTATCTTTTCCTGCTTATCTTCGCCATTCGCGCGACCGTATTGCACCATCGATCCCTCGCCAGCATCCGCCTGGAGCGCTTCCGATCCTCTCCCTTTTCTCCGCCCGTCTCCATCATCGCGCCCGCGCACAACGAGGGGAAGAGCATCGCGCAATCGGTACATTCATTCCTCACGCTCGATTACCCCAACATCGAAGTCATTGTGATCAACGACGGTTCCACCGATGAAACCATGGAAGTGCTGACGCGCGAATTCCAGCTCCTGCGCACCGACCTCGCTTATATCCAGGAGCTCCCCTGCTGCAAAGTGTACGGCACCTACATGAGCCAGACCGAGCCACGGCTCCTCGTCGTGGATAAAGCGGCCGGTGGCAGCAAGGCCGACGCGACCAATGCCGGGCTCAACGCCGCATCCAGTCCCTACGTCTGTGTGCTGGATGCGGACAGCCTGCTCGAACGAGACGCCCTGCTCCGCGTGATGGTCCCGGTCCTGGCAGATCCGGCGCGCGTGGTCGCTGCCGGAGGCATTGTCCGCGCCGTCAACGGCTCCATTGTGGAGGGCGGACAACTCCGCAAGGTGCGCCTGCCGCGCCGCTTCGTCGAAATTGTCCAGGTGGTTGAATACCTGCGCGCGTTTCTGGTGGGCCGCGAGGGCTGGAGCCACTTCAACATGCTGATGATCATCTCGGGAGCCTTCGGCGTCTTCCGGCGCGACCTGGTGCGCCAGGTCGGCGGATACCGGCCGAAAGCCATCGGCGAGGATTTTGATTTGATGGTTCGCATGCACCGAACGCTGCGGGAAAAGGGGATCAGCTATCGCGCCTGTTTCGTGCCGGACCCCGTCTGCTGGACCGAGGTGCCCCCGGACTGGAAATCAGTGGGCAGGCAACGCGCGCGCTGGCAGAAAGGAATGGTGGATACCTTGTGGCCGAATCGCGACATGCTCTTCCGCAGCCAGTATGGCCGCGTAGGCTGGATCGCCCTACCCAATTTGTGGCTCTACGAGGCGCTCGCACCGGTGATTGAATTCATCGGACTCGCCTCGATCGTGGCTGCCGCATTTCTGGGAATTTTGAGCGCCCACTTCCTGCTGCTTTTTCTGATTTTCGGATACGCGTTCTCCACCATGCTCTCGATCGGTGGCGTGCTGCTGGAGGAAATCACCTTCCGGCGGTATAGCGACTGGCGCGAAGTGGCCAAACTCCTGCTCTGCTGCTTCGCCGAACATTTCCCCTATCACCAGGCCCATCTGTGGTGGCGCCTGCGCGGCATGTGGCAGTACGCGCGCGGTGACGTGGCCTGGGGAAAAATGACCCGCGTGGGGTTCAGCGGAGCGCCTGCCCGTGGCGCAGCGAAATGACGCGCCGGGAAACGTTCAGGTGAGGGGCGAAGCGGGCGCAGGACCGGGAACCACCGCGGGTTCGCGTTCGGCCGCGCTTGTTGGCGGTGCTGTCTGCTCCTCTGGAAAACGAAGCACGAGCGCGGAGATCTGCTCTCCGCGAACCGTCTCCACGGTTCCTCCATGGTCGGTCACGATGGCATGAGCTGCAGGCAACTCGAGCGTTGCGCAGTAGGCGCGCTTTAGTGGCTCGGCGGAAAACAACCGGCTCGCCTCCTCATCATTCGGAAACGGCGCCGGCCACTCGATCCGCAGGATCACGAAGCCGGGCACACGAGCCGTGCGCACCACAAACGTGCCGCCCGTCGGCATGGAATAGACCGCGTAGAGCAGAAACGTATCCAGCGCGCGACCGAGCGCTGCGGAATCCCCGCGAATCGATGGCAAATCCTCCGCAAGAGCGACCTCGGGTGAGATGGGAGGCCGGGTGACATCGTTTACTGTGGGATTGAACAACGGCTCGAGGTCGCGCAGCACGCTGCGCACGACGTCGTTCAGCTGCAAAGACTTCATGGGCAGCACCAGCAACTCTCCGAAGTCGCGATAGAGGTCCAGCACCTGCTGGAAGCGGGCAATACCTTCCGCAGGGTCGCCGGAAGCGCGCGCATCGGCCAGCGCATCGAGCGCGGTTTCGATATCGGAAGTGAGCCGCCGCGTCATTTCCCGCCAGGCGGCTACGCGCTCCGCCTGGATCAGGCGTTCGCGCTCGACCGCCAGTTTTTGCGCCGCTTGATTTAGCGCCTGCGCAAGCGCAACGACCTCCGGTCCGCCGCGCTCCTCCGCGCGCGCGCCTGGAGTGAGTGCGGCGACTTCGCGCGCGGAACGCGCCAGCCGCACGAGCGGTTTCACCAGCCGTACAGCGCTCCAATAGCTCACTGCGGCCCCGCTCACGATTCCAATGGCCAGAGCGAACCACAATCGGCGCCACAAGATCTGGTCCTCCGCGAACTGCGTCGCGGAAGAATAGCCAATCACTACGGCACCGAGCAGACTGTGGTCCGGCGCGGTGAGCGGCATCGCGTAATCGTCTTCCCGCGCGACACTATCGGCGAACCGCTGGCCCGGGCCTCCCGCCGACGGATTGCGGCACACTTGCGTCAGGAAGCCCGCGGCTGTGCCAGGAGATGCGGGCACTCCTGTCGAATCGACGAGCTGTTGGGGATCGCAATTCCCATTCGCATCCACATAGAGCAGCGTGCGCATGCCGGGGCCGAGCGGCAGCCCGGCGAGCAGCCGGTGGTCCAGTCTCCGGCCTCCGGCAACGTACATTTTTCGCTCTCCCACCGATAGGCTGCGCACCGCGACTTGGGCGATCGAGAGCTCCCCTGCGGACATCCCTCGCCGGAGGAATGCATGACCCTCGTTCGACTGGGCCGCGGCCACCACCCAGTCCTCCTTCTGTCCGCGCGCACCCGCGGACTCGGTGGAAGAAATCACCAAGCCGTCTGCAGTGACAAACTCGAAGACCTCCAGAGCGTGTGTGCGCGCCGCGCCGCTGGCGTCATTGGCATAAATGGAGTAGTCGGGCTGGGGACGGCTCAAATCGAGCGCCATGCGAAGTGTGGCCTCCGATTCGGCCACCAGGTTTACACGGC